>JAEWNX010000176.1 GCA_023461135.1 Pseudomonadota bacterium | reverse complement strand
CCGCTAAGGGCTGCGCCATCTCCAGGGCAAGGGCCGGCCGCGCGCCGGCCCTTGTTCGTTGGGGGCCGGTCTGGTAACCCCGCGCCCTCATTCTACCTGAGCCGGGCGGCCGGCTCACAACGTGCGCTCGTGGCGGAATTGGTAGACGCACTGCCTTGAGGTGGCAGCGGGTAACACCGTGGAGGTTCGAGTCCTCTCGAGCGCACCATCCTACGCTCGCTCTGCGAGCTATGGCTGGGCAAGCCGCCCTTAGCCCGATTAGCTGCGCCCGGATGTCTCAGGAGCAAGCGATGGTGGCGCGGCGTTCTCTCCTTGCGTTTCCCTTGGCCGGCATGACCGCCGCCTGCGTCACGCCCGCTGAAACCGAAGGCGCCGACGCCGCAATCCGCGCCGTCATCGCGCGCATGGAGGCGGCGTGGAATCGCGGGGACTTCCACGGCTACATGGAGGGCTTCTGGAATCCCGGCGTCATCTTCGTCTCCGGCGGCCGCTTCCAGGACGGCTGGCAAGGCACGCTCGATCACTACATCCGGGACTATGGCGGCGCGCCAGACCGGCGCGGCAATCTTCACTTCGATATCGTCAGCATCGAACTCTTCTCGCCGTATGCGGCGCTGCTCATCAGCAACTACCAGCTCCAGCGCCCCGAGCGCCCCCAAACCGGAATCAATACGCGCCTCATGCGCAAGATCGGCGGCCGCTGGGTCATCGCGATGAACCACGTCTCATCGTACGATCCGACATCGGCGTAGCTACTCGCTCCGCGCTAGCAGGTCCACCAAGTCCTGCTTCCAGTTCACCGCCCATGTGTGCGTGCCGTGCCCGCGCGTGTCCGCGGTTTCCTCGATCATGCGGAAGCGCGTGTTCGGACCCATGCGTGCAAGCGCCTGCTGCGGATAGCTGAAGTTACGCGGGTTGATGAAGTCGTCCGCCGAGTTCACCCACATGACGTGCGTGGTGATGCGCTCGAGGTTCGGCCAAGGATTGTAATTCCGCGAGCTTTCGAACTGATAGATCATGTCGTTGGCGTCCGCGCTCGCCATGCTTCGTTCAATGCGCGCGCGGATTTCCGCTGTCGCCGCATCGCGCGTTGGCCAGCGTTCCTGAAAATAAAGCGGCGCGGCGCCTGCGATCGCCAGTATCGACGCAGCGTTGCGCAGTCCCGCCGCCGGCTGCGTCTGATAATCCCCATTCATCCAGGCAGGATCGTTGCGGATGCCGTCGATCAGCGCCTGGCGCCACATCCGGTTAAGCCCCGCAATCTCGATCGGCTCGCAGGCTAGCGGCATGATCGCCTGCGCAAAATCCGGATACGTCTCGCCCCACACAAAGCCGTGCATGCAGCCCATCGACGTCCCCAGAATGAGACGCGCACGCCGCACGCGCAGCCCCTCCGTCAGCAAACGATGCTGCAGCGCGACCATGTCGTCATAATCGTATTGCGGAAAGCGCATGCGCAGCCCATCGCTCGGCTTCGACGACCGCCCGTGGCCGATATTGTCCACCAGGATGATCCAGTAGCGCGTGATGTCGAGCGGTTGGCCTGGCGCGAACAGCTCGTCCGCGAAGTGTGGCTGCAGGAATTGCCGCCCCGATCCGCCCGTGCCGTGCAGCAGCATCACCGCATTGTCGATCTGCCCGCGCCGGTCGCGATGCGGCCGGCCAAGCGTTGCATAATGGATGCGGACTTCATCGAGCCGTTCGCCCGACCCGAACCTCACGTTGCGCACGATGAAATCGTGCTCTGAGGTTTGCCAGCGCACTTCCGGAGCCGTCTGCGCTGCGGCGGGTGTTGCGATGAGCGCAAACGCGACGAGGATCGATCTCAGCATCATGCGCCAAGCCTAAGCCCGGCGCCCGACGCGGTCTAGCTCGCGCGCCGCCAGGGAAAAATCGCGCGGAGCTTCTCATCCCGCAGCCACAAGCCGCCCCACATGAAGAGGCCGAGATAGATGCTGAAGAGCGTGTGGCTGAAGAGCGGCTGGTCCGCGCGCAGATTGGTCGCCATCGCCCCGCCAAGCAGACCCATGAACAGCACCGCGCCGATCACGCTGGTCGGCCGGTAAATGTAGAGCAGCGTCAGCACGACTTCGAGAATGCCAATCGGCAAGATCCAGCGCGTGTCCCAGCCGAGACCGCTCATGATCTCATCGGTGATGGGCGCGCCCATCAGCTTCGGCGCGGCCGACGCGCCCAGGATGAAGAGCGCGAACGACGCGCTCATCACGCGCCCGGTCCAAACGGAAGCACTGGCTTTCATGATCATCTCCCTGCGTTCGCCCTAAGGACGAGCGAGCAGGGACCGGGCCGACATTCGCCCGGAAATTATCCGATCCGCAGCCGCACGAACGCCATCGCGCCCTGCGGGTCGCCGTCATAAAGCGGCTCCAGCGCGTCCGAGGCGAAGTGCTGCTGCACTAGCGCGCCTACGCCAAAGACCGTGTTGTCGTTGATGCGGAAATCTCGGATCGCGCCGAGGCTCACGCGTTGCACATCTTCCACCGGCCCGTGATGCACCGCGCCCAGCTCGTCCGTCTCGATCGCTTCGCCGCGCGCGAACACGGTCCATTGGTCGTTCGGATGCCATGCCGCCTCCGCCAGCCATGCATCGAGCGAAACACCGTCGCTGCGCTCCTTGTTGGAGAAGGCGAGGGTCGTCGACCACCAGCCATGCTCGCCAATCCGGCGCGTGTAGATGCCGCTCGCCGACCAGCGCTCTTCGTCCTCATCCGGCTCCAGCGCTTCGGGACTTTCGATGTCAGCCCACGAGGCCTGCAGCGAAAGATTCTCGGTTGGATTCCACGAGAGCCGCGCCGACGTTGAGTCCAGATCGCCCGTCTCGATGTCGTAGCGCTCCTCATCCGGCTCGCGGCCGCGGAACTGCGAGGCTTCGATCTTCCAATCGCCGACGACAACGCCCGCCGTCACCACGCCGAACGTGATGTGCGTGGAGTCGAACCAGTGGTGCGTGATCGGGGCTTCCGGCGAATCCATCGCCGCCATGCGGTGCATGAATGCCGGCGGCCCGAACGCCGGTTCGCCCGGCAAGCCGCCATACACGAACACCGACGCATTCTCGCCTATGCGGTGCGCGTAGGAAGCAGACAACTCCATGAAGAGATCGTGCGGGTGTTGCCGGTCCACCAACGGCTCGACGCCGTCAGCCGTTTCGCCCGCCGCAAACAAAAGCGGATATCCATTCGCGCCCATCAGCGGATCGGGCGAGAGCATGGCGCGGAAGTTCAGCGTGCCGTCGCCCACATTGCGCCGCGCAGAGCCCATGATCATGCCGGCGAGAAAGGCCTTGTCATCCCCGCGCGGCCCGTCCTGCCAGGAATACACGCCGTTCAGCATCGCGTGGCCCATGAACATCCAGTCGCCCCGATGCGCATGCACGCCGCCATGGCTGGAAATATCCGGTTGCCAGGACGTGCCCGACGCATCCCGGCCCATCGGATATGCGCCGAGAAGTCCGGTCATCGAAGCCATCATCGCCGCATGATCGTCCTGGGCGCCATGCTGCATGCCGGCGTGTTGATCTTGCTCAGTATGGCCTTGGTGCGGTTGCGCTGGCTGCTCGTGCGCCGGGGGCGCTGGCTCGGTCTGTGCGGCTTGACCGTGTTCGTGCTGGTGTTGCGCGAACGCCGGTGCGGAAACGGCAAGAGAGGCCGCCGTCACGAGTGTAAGGCCGCGGATCATTCTGTTCCCCTGGTTAAGTCAGATGTGTTGCAGGTTCGTTGCACGCAGCCTGAGCGCGTTGGCGATCACGCTTACCGAAGAGAGCGCCATCGCGCCCGCGGCAATGGCAGGCGAAAGAAGAATGCCAAAGGCGGGGTAGAGCACGCCCGCTGCGATCGGCACGCCGGCCGCGTTGTAGATGAAGGCGAAGAAGAGGTTCTGGCGAATGTTGCGCATTACCGCCTGCGAAAGCCTGCGTGCGCGCACGAGCCCCATGAGATCGCCCCGGAGCAGCGTCACGCCCGCGCTCTCGATCGCCACGTCGGCGCCGGCGCCCATCGCCACGCCTACATCAGCCGCGGCCAGCGCCGGCGCATCGTTGACGCCGTCTCCAGCCATCGCCACGACGCGGCCCTGCGCGCGGAGTTTCTCCACGACGGCCGCCTTGTCTTGCGGCAGCACGTCTGCTTCGACGTCATCGATGCCAAGTCTGCGGGCGACCGCCAGCGCCGTGGTGCGGTTGTCGCCTGTCATCATCACCAGGCGTATGCGCTGCGCCTTGAGCGCACGCACGGCTTCTGCAGACGTCGCCTTTATCGGATCGGCGATGGCGATCACGCCCGCGGCTTTCCCATCGACGCCGACAAAGATCGCCGTCGCGCCATCGTGGCGTAGGCGGTCAGCCTCGGCTTCATGCGTTGTCGCGTCGACGCCGCGCTCGCGCAGGAACGCCGCGTTGCCGACGACGATCTGTTTGCCGTCGACCGCGCCCACAACGCCCTTGCCGACAGGGGAGTCGAATTCGGTCGCCGCGCCTAGCGCCAAACCCCGCTCGTTGGCCGCGCGGACGATGGCGTCGGCCAGCGGATGCTCGCTGTTCCGCTCCAGGCTCGCCGCCAAGCGCAGCACTTCGTCCCGATCGGTTTCTTGCGCAAGGACAGCCGTCACGGCGGGCCTGCCTTCGGTAAGCGTGCCGGTCTTGTCGATCACCAAAGTGTCGACCTTCTCGAAGCGCTCCAAAGCCTCCGCGTTCTTG
>JAEWNX010000175.1 GCA_023461135.1 Pseudomonadota bacterium | reverse complement strand
GTCCCAGGCAAGGTCGGTGGTGCTCTCGCCGCGTCCCGCGGCGGCGAAGACGTACGCCGCGATCGCGCGGCGCGATTGGCTGTCGCAAAGCACGGCGCGGTCTTCGGCTTTGCCGACGACGATGTTTGAAGCGGAAAGATTGAAAAGGATGTTGGCGCCGCAGAGCGCGCCTTTGGTTGACGGCGGCGTAGGGGCCCAGAAGTCTTCGCAGATTTCGACATGGAAGCTGAAGTTCGGGTTGTCGTCGGCGTAGAAGATGGTGGCTGCGCCGAAGGCGACCGTACTTTCGCAAAAGGAGAGGACCCGAACGTGCGTGTCGGACGCAACGGCGAAGTGACGCTTCTCGTAAAACTCGCGGTAGTTGGGCAGATACGATTTCGGGACGATACCGAGAATTTCCCCGCGGTGGATCACGACCGCGCAATTGTAGAGCGCGCCGCGCACGCGGATCGGCGCGCCGACGATGAGGATGGGAAAGAGCTTCTCACTCTCCGCCTTCAGCTTGGCGATGGCCGCTTCGACGGCGTCGAGCAGCGTTTCCTGCAGGAGCAAGTCGTCGATGGCGTAGCCGGAGAGGGAAAGCTCGGGCGTCAGAAGGATGGCGGTTTTTTCAGCGTCGGCTTGGCGCCAGAATCTGAGGATGGTCTCGGCGTTCTTGTGCGGTTCGGCGGGCGCAACGATGGGCGCGCAGGCGGCCACGCGCACGAAACCGTGGGCGTAGAGATTGTTGAACCGATCGCTTCCAGACCCGAAGCGGGCCTCCGCAGGCATCTCGCCCAGCTCAAGCGAGGAGATATCGACCGAAAGCGCGCTCGCAATTTCTCGGGTGTCCGCTCGGCTCGGCTCCGTGCGGCTCTTTTCCCAGCTTGAGACCGTGTTTTGCTTCACGCCGATTGCATCGGCCAGCCACGTCTGCGAGCGGCCAGCCTTCATTCTGTAGTGCCGGATGCGATCGCCGATGGTCATTTGAGAAGACTAGCACATTGTGTGCTAGTCAGGCTAACGAATTATGCTCTGGCTGACCATAAAGGCTTAGCTATCGCCGCGGTCGATCTCGATGCGGTCGTCATAGCCGCGGCGCGCCGAATGGAAGAGGAGGGCCATTAACCCTCCGCCAACCGCAAGAGATACGAACGTGCCCAACGCCAGCGCAATCCAGCCGTGGATGCTCATCGCCGAGGCATCCCACTCGGTAAGAACGCCGAACATGACGACGGCAAGCATGCCGCCCAGCACCAGCGTGAGCAGGAAAACCTTCATGGAAATAAATGTGGGCGCAGCGTGCGCGCGCCGCCAGTGCGACGATTTGGTCAGCGGCCCCGGGCTAGCCCGGACAGAAGCTCGGCATCTCGACGGCCTGGCTTGCCGTCCGCTGGCGCCATTGTCCGGCTTCGTTGCGATAGCGTTCGCCCACGCCAATCCGGCTCTGGAACACCTGGCACGCCACCGCCGCCGCCATCTCGTTGACAGACACGTTCCGTTCCGCGGCGCGGCGCGTATAGAGCGCGCGGCGCTGAATGTTGATCTGCTCGACGCGGCCGCGCAGATCGGCCGAAATCGAAGCGCCTGGCACGAAGCCGAGATAGCCGTCCGCTTGCTCGCCAATCGCGCCGCTCGACAAGGCTTGCGCGACGACGGGGTTGTTCTGCGCTTGGGCGGGCGCCGCCAACAGCATGGCGCCTGCAATCATCGCAGCGGCAAAGGGAAATACGCGTGTCATCGCGAAGGGCCTCCGAACAGGTCGGCGTTGTTCTCCAGGAGATCTTGGGCGTCGCGCTCGAGCCGCACGATCACCTCCTGGCGGATGTTGACGTTGAGATTGATCTCGATGGGCTCGTCAGGCGCCTGGATTTGCACCGGGATGCAGCCCGCCGCGAAGGCGGTTGCGCCAAGCAGGAAAAGCAGATGTGGCCGCACGCGCACGGGCGCCTCCTCTAGGTCTTGCTAGCGGCTCCAGGCTGAACCCGCGCTGAAGCGGCTCGTCATCCGAGCCCTTATCTGGTTCCCGGGGGTTCCGGGTCAACTGGGGCGGGCTGGGCCTCCACCTCGATGTCAACCTCCTCGTCCTGCCGAGCGCGGTTGAGGATGGCGCCGGGATCAGTGATCGAGGCGGCCGTTTGCATGAGCCGCCGGAAGGGCGCGGTGATGCGCACGTTAAAGTCGAACGGCACGCCGCGCACGGACACGTTGCCGAGGCCCGGCGCCGGCGCGACGGGACCGAGGTTGACGGCCTCGCCCGAATTCCGGCCGCTGAATTCGATCTCGGTCAGCACATCGCCGGAAATGTCGCCGTTCAGCCGCAGCGCCAACGCGTCGTAATCAAAGCCGCGCAGCGCATCGAAGGCGATGCGCGAGACGCCAGTGGCGTTTTGACCCGCGTCGCCTGTGTAGGAGAGCGTGCCGCCGCCCGGCAGAGCGTGTAGCTCGCCGTTCTCAACGTACGCGGTGCGCGCCGTGAGCAAGAGCGGGAACGAGCCTTGGAGACGGCCTGTCGCAGCGAGGTCGCGAACGTTGAGCGACGCGATCAGGTCGGCGGCGTCCACATCGTTGAGCGTCAGCACGATGCGCGTCTCGCTCTGCCCGAGCGTGACGCGCATCGGCTGCATTGCGAGCTGGCCGCCGGCGAAGGCGAACGCGGCGTGTTCGATTGACACGCGCTGTTCCGGCAGAAGCTGGAAGCGCACGATGCCGTTGCGCACGGCGATGCCGGGGCTGAGCAAGCCGACGGTGACTTCCTGTCCGGGCGGCGTTGTCAGCGCGAAGAGGTCGTCGAACGTCACGGCGCCGCGCACGTCCTGCACGATCGGCAGCGTCGTGGTGGCGAACGAGACGCCCTCGAGCCGCACCACGCCGCGTGCGTCGATCGCCTCACGCGACCAGTTGATGTTGGCCACCGCGGAGGCAGGGCCACGCACGTTTTCGATGACGCCGCGCGCGCGTTCGGTGATCTGGTAAGGCTGCAGCGCATCATTGAAGACGATGTTGGGCGCGTTGATCCGCGCCGCGCCCACGCCTTCGTCCATTTCGTGCCAGGCCGTGAAGCCGGCAAGCTGTTGCTGCTCGGCCTGCAGTACGATCACGCCGTTCGCTTCGACGCGGCCTTGGCGGAGAATCGCGTTCACGTCAGCGAGGCGCATGGGGTTGAAGAGAAGGCGCTCTTCTTCGGTAACCGGACGATTTGCAGTCAGCAATGCTTCGCCAGAGGCCACGCGGACCACCGGCGCGCCATCCTCCGGTTGCGCGCTCCATGTGCCGGCTATGGTCGACACGCTGCCCGGGAGCGCCGGATCGGAGAGCGTACCGGATTCGAAGGCGCCGGCGACGCGCCAGCTCTCTGCAATATGTGCGTTCGCGGTGATGCGCTGCAGCGCGAGCGCGAGCGTGCGGTCCTCGCCCATGTCGATGGCGAGGCGCGGCGCCTCGGCCTCCAACGCGAGCACCATGTCGCCGACGCGGCCGCCGAAGCGTCCAATCACGCTTGAGGATGTGACGCGTGCAGGCTGTCGCGCCTCGCCCGCCATCCGGCCGTTGAGCGCGAGCTGGCGCACGACGAAGCCGCCAGAAAGATTATTGTTGGCGTCAGCGGCGATAAGCACGCTGTCGAGCGCGCAAAGTGCGAAGTTGCCGCTGCCGAAAGATAGCCCCGCAGCATCGAGACCGCCGAGCCGTGTCGGCAAGCAGCCGCGGTCGGGAATGACGCGCCAGCCTGGCTTCCACACAATGGCGATATCGAGATCAGGCGCAAGATCGCGCACTTCGCCATCGCCGAGCGGACCCGTTATGTGCGCCGGACCGCGCAGATCGAGGCGGCCCGCGCCACCCGGCGCGACCATGAAGCTGACGCCCAGCTCGCTGGCCGCGATGCTGGCGCCGTCAGCGCGCCAGTTCGCGAGCGTCAGCGTTCCGTCAGCGTCGAACGGCGCGCCCGGAGCCCAAGCGGCGGTGTCCAGCAGCAGCGTCGCATCGGGCGCGCCGCCGCCGGAGAGTTCGAGCGCCACGGCGCCGTGCAGCGCAGGGCCGGGCCATTGCAGCACGAGCGCGGGCGCGTCCTGGCGCAGCGGCGACAAACGCAATGTCGCGTCGGTTGCAGCGCGCGCTTCGGCTGGCGCGGCGACGAAGAGGCGGATGTTGTCCTCCACGCGCGTCAGCGCCAGCGGGATTGTCACGTCGAAGCGATCGGCGGCCGCATCGAGTGCGCGTTCGGCGCGCGCGAATGTCGGGCCGACAGGCGATTGGCCCATGTCGGGAAACGCGTCGCGTATTTGTTGCTGCGCTTCGGCATTGAGACGGGAGCGAGCGAGCGCGAGCTGCGCCTCGCCGCGCATGTCGCCGCTCGCCATGACGAGCGTGAGCGCGCCGTTGGCGTTCGGTTGGTCGGAAATCAGCGATAGGCCGTCAAAACGTTGTGCTGCAAGCGTCCAGTTCGCTTCGATACGCTCTTCATTGCCTTCCGCGCGCGCGTCGGTGCGCAGATGTTCAAATGTGTTGGACAGCAGCGTGAACGCAGCGGCGCTTAAACGGAACTGCGCTTCCCAGGCTTCAGGATTGATCGAATTGGCCTGCGCGACGCCCTCGGCGCCGATCGCTCCGCTCAACCGATCGGCCGAGATGTCCTCCGCCCGCAGCGCGCCGATGCGCCAGGCGCCTTCGACATCGTAGCGCGCGAGGTCGAGCGGCGCGCGGCCCATGATGCGGACGTGCGCATCGCGTGCACGCGTGCCGGACCAGAGCACCCCGTTCGCATCGGCGTTGAGACGGAAGGCGATGCTGTTTTCGCGCGAGACGACGATCAGTTCGGCGGCGCCGCGGTCAAGCGCGTAGACTTCGCCGGGGTGAGACGTCTCCGCGATGCGGCCCACGCCGGAGAAATCCGATCCAAGCGTGCCCGCGGATTCGAACACGCCGCGGAGCACGCC
>JAEWNX010000174.1 GCA_023461135.1 Pseudomonadota bacterium | reverse complement strand
GGGGGCGGCCCGCCCGCCGGCGCCGGCGTCGCCGCGGCGAAGGTCAATGGGCGAAGCATCATAACGGCCGTTGACGTGCATCCGACGGATTATCCCACCGTCGAAGCCGTGCGGTGGATGGGCGCTGAGATCGAGCGCGAGACGCAAGGGCGCATCTCGTTCCGAATCTACCCGTCAGGCCAGCTCGGCAGCGAGACGGACACCGTCAATCTCGCGCGCTTCGGCGTTCTCGATATCGCGCGCGTCTATCTTGGCGCGGTGAACAACATGTTCCCCGCAACGCAGCCCTTCGCGCTGCCGTATATCTTTCGTGACGAGGCGCACATGCGCGGCGTCTGCGACGGACCGATTGGGCAAAGCATCCTGCACACGTTCGAGCGGCGCGGCCTCATTGGCCTTGCCTTCTACGATTCCGGCTTCCGCTCGATGTACAATGCGCGCCACCCGATCCACGAACCTGGCGATATGCGCGATCTGAAGGTGCGCGTGCCGCGCGCCGATATCTTCATCCGCGCGCTGGAAGCGATGGGCGCAAACCCGACGCCGATTCCGTTCGGCGAAGTGTTCACCGGGCTGCAGACGCATCTGATCGACGCGGCCGAAAACAACTGGGCGACCTATCAATCCACGCGCCAATACGAAGTCGCGCGCTACTTCTCCCACACCGATCATTGCGCCGCGCCGGAAGCGCTGCTGATGTCGAGGCATCGGTTCGACATGCTTTCTTCCGCAGACAAGGAACTCTTTCTTGCAAAAGCGCGCGAGTCCGTCGCGATCATGCGCGCCCTGTGGGACACAAAGCAGGCGACCGCGCGCCAGACAGTGCTCGACGCGGGCATCCACTACAACGAAGCGGATCGCGAAGCCTTCCGGCGCGCCGTCGAGCCGCTTCGCCGCCATTATTTTGCCGATCCGCATATCGCCGACACAGTACGGCGCATCGAAGCGCACGCATAAGAAGCGCCCGAGAGGCGACGACGAGGGGGAGGAATGAAAGGCGTTTTCGGCGCACTCGCGGCAGCGACCATCGCCATCGCGGCGACGAGCCTTTGCGTGCTCGTGCTCGTGCTCGCGTGGCAAGTGTTTGGCCGCTACGTGCTGAACGACTCGCCGAGCTGGACCGAACCTGTCGCCATGACGCTGATGGGCGTAGCGGCGCTGTTCGGCGCCGCGATCGCGGTGCGCGCGGAGTCGCACTTTGCTTTCCCGACGCTGGTTGAGAGTTCGCCCAAGCCGGTCCGCGCGATCCTGAAGGCGCTGGCGCGACTCATCGCGCTCGTGTTCGGCGTCGCGCTCGCCGGCTTTGGCGGCTTCCTGATGGTGGATTCCTGGAGCGTGCCGATGGCTGGCGCGCCCTTCCCTGAAGGGGTCGGACACATCGGCCTCTGCGCGGGGGGCGCGCTGATCGCGGCATTTGCGCTGGAGCGGCTCATGTTCGGCGATCCGCCCGACCCGCACGCGGCGCGCGCGGAGGAAGCGTGATGGAGATCGCGCTCCTCTTCGGCGTGTTCGCGCTGCTGCTCGTGTGCGGCGTGCCAATCGCGTTCGCACTGGCGACAGCGGCGCTTGCGACCGTCGCGTATCTCGGCCTGCCGCCGGTCGTCGTGGTTCAGCAAGTTTCCGCCGGCTTCAACAAGGTCTCCCTGCTCGCCATCCCGCTCTTTATTTTCACCGGCGAGTTGATGCTGCGCGGCGGCATTTCGGATCGCCTGATCGCGCTCGCTTCCGCCCTCGTCGGCCACTTGCGCGGCGGCCTGGGCCAAGTGAGCGTCGTCGCCTCGACGCTGTTCGGCGGCGTATCCGGCTCCGCGCTCGCAGATGTTTCCGCTGTCGGCCCGACCATGATCCCGCAAATGGTCAAGCGCGGCTTCTCGAAGGACTACGCCGTCGACGTCACCATCTCCGCATCGCTCGTCGCGCTGCTGCTGCCGCCCTCGCACAACCTTATTCTCTTCTCCGCCGTCGCGGGCGGCGGGGTTTCTATCGCCGATCTCTTCGCCGCGGGCATCGTGCCGGCGCTGATGCTGGCGCTGGGCGTGATGGGCGCGGCGTATTGGCTGGCGCGCGTGCGCGGCTATCCGACGGAAGCGTTCCCCGGCTTCGGCGCCGTCGCCTCGCGCTTCGTCGCCGCGATCCCGGGCCTCTTGATGATCTTCGTCATCTTCGGCGGCATCCGGGCCGGCGTATTCACGGCGGTGGAGAGTTCGGCCGTCGCCGTGCTCTACGCGGTGGCGGTGACGCTCATCATCTATCGTACGCTTGGCTGGAAGGAATTCTCCGGCGCAGCGGCGCATGCCGCACGCGCTTCCGCAACCGTGCTGTTCGTGATCGGCGCTGCGGGCGCGTTCGGCTGGCTTATCGCCTACCTGCAGATCCCCGGTTACGTCGTCGAAACGTTGAATAGCCTGACGCAGGATAAGAACGTCGCGTTACTGCTGATGGTGATCGCGCTGCTGATCATGGGCACGTTCCTCGACCTGGCGCCCAAGATCATCATCGTCACGCCGATCTTTCTGCCCGTCGCGCGCGAATACGGCGTCGAGGCCCTGCACTTCGGCGTGATAATGGTGCTGGCGGGCGGCATCGGGCTCATCATGCCGCCGATCGGATCGGTGCTGTTCGTGGGCAGCGCGATCGGGCGCATTTCGATCGCAGAGGCGATGAAATCGATCTGGCCGTTCTTCTTCGCTGCAATCGCGGTATTACTGCTGGTGACATTCATTCCGCAGCTTTCGCTGACGCTGCCGCAGCTCTG
Organism: Pseudomonadota bacterium; assembly: GCA_023461135.1. Taxonomy (GTDB): domain Bacteria; phylum Pseudomonadota; class Alphaproteobacteria; order Caulobacterales; family Aquidulcibacteraceae; genus Vitreimonas. Next base: position 5,469 of record JAEWNX010000174.1, on the reverse strand, counting down.
GCGGTAACGCGCTCTTATTTGGAGCGCGCTGAAAAGAATCTGGAACGGGTGCGTAGCGCTCGCGTTGGTGGCGTGCTCGCTTATGCGGGCAGCGCGAGCGCCGGGTTCTCCTACCGCCCCCCCGCCCAAGACGGATCCGGCGTCTCGCCTTTTTCTTTCAGAGTCTTTTCGGTTTCCGTTTCCGCTTCCGCTTTCTCTTGTGCACGCTCGAGACGGCGGCGCTGCGCCTCCACGACGAGCGCGCGGAACAGGCGGCGGTACGGCGCGCGATAGATCAAGAATTCCGGATGAAACTGTACGCCGATCCACATGCGGCGCGAGCGGTCTTCGATTCCCTGGATCAGCCCGTTGTCTTCGCGCGCGGCGACGACGAGCCCGGCGCCAAGGCGCGCAATGGCTTGGGTATGAATAGAGTTGACGCGCAGCTCGGTGCGCCCGCACGTCGCCGCGAGCAGCGAGCGCGGCAAAAGACGAATGCGCTCGCGCCGCGTCAGACGCTCCCAGAAATGCGAGGACGGCCGCGCCCCGAATGCCGAGAGGTCCGCGTGCAGCGCGCCGCCGGCCAAGACGTTCAGCATCTGCGCGCCGCGGCAGACGCCCAGCACGGGCAGATCATGCTCGCGCGCAGCCGCGGCCCAGCTCACCTCCATGTCGCCGCGCTCGACATCATAGCGATAGCCGGGCTTCAGTTTCCCAGCGTAGCGCAACGGGTAGACATCGGCGCCGCCGCCGAAGATGAGGCCGTCGATGGCTTGTGGATCGCGCGGCGCGCGCGCCGTCAGCTCGATCGGCGAACCGCCGGCGATCCACACGGCAAACTTCATCGCGAGGAACGCGAATTCGTCGCCGCGCTCCGGCTTGGTGATGCCGATGCGCGGGCGCCGTTCCGCCAGACCGACCTCCATCAGCTCCGGCGTTTCGTCCTCGGCCTTGTAGGTCACTTCCGGCGGCAGCTTGCCGTGGCGCACGAGCGAACTCAGAACGAAGAGCGCGCCGAGACCGACCATCGGATCTTCGTTGTCGCTCAACTCGGTCGGCGCGCCCTTCAGTTCGGAGACACGGTCCCGCAATTCGTGCATCGCGCTGCCGACTGAGAGCGCCTGCGTCGCCGCCATGCTGAACGAACGGATCGCTTCGGGGACCTTGCCCCGCCCCAGACGGCGCACGCCGCGCTTCCAGGCGCTCGACGCCGCTTCGAAGTGCGGATCGGACGCCGCGACGTCTTCGATGGCCGACAGAAGCCAGACGCCCGGCGTCTTAGTCGTCGCGCCAATGACGGGACGCGGACGTTCTTCGGGATCGATCCCGACGGTCTGGCAGAACAGCAGCCAGGGAAAATCGACACCGGTCTCGATCGAGTGAAACACGCCGGCCCAGAAGCGCGCGTTGACTTCTATGAGCTGGGGCGGGTCCTTCGCTTCGCCCGTCCAACGGAAATCGAGCTGTGCGACGCCATCCCATTGCGTCGTCTTCAACAATTGCTCGGTGGTTTTCTTGAATGGCGCATGATCGATCGTCTCACGCGCCGCGCCAGCGCCAGCCTCGCGCGGGAACGTAATCAAGTTGCGATAGGCCATGATCGCCTTGAGCTCGCCCTTCTCGGCGAGCGCGGCGACACAATAATCCTCGCCATCGACACATTGCTGGATGAGCGGCGGGCTCTTGAACCCCAGCGCCGTCGCTTCCGCCAGCAGCGCCTCCTCGCTTTCGACGCACGACACCCCGCGTCCGCCCGCGCCCGACACGGGCTTCACGATTAGCGGATAGGTCAGCGACGGGGTGAGCGCCTTAAGCTCGTCGAGGCTTTGCGGGCGCCAGCTCTGCGGCGCGGGCAAACCCTGCTCTTCAACAAGCTCCGCCAGTTTGTCCTTGGGATTGACCAGCGCGATGCTTTCCCAGTTCGGCGCGGCGACCTTGATTGTCGGCTCAAAGCGATCGCGATGGCGCGCAATCAAGCTGATCTCGCGAAATACCGGCATTAGCACGTAGGGGCGATCGTCGCGCGGCGCATAGGTCAGCACCGCCCTCTCCAGCGCGTCGAGATATTCTTCCGGCTCCTTGTCCCAAGCCGGCAGCGTGAACGTCTCCTGCACATGCTTGGAGAAGGAGAGCACCGTACCCTCGACGTCGTCGCAGCCGATCACCTCAACGCCGCGCAACGCCAAAGCACGCGCTATGGCGAGCGCCATCAGGCTTCGCCCGTAGGTGAGGATCACCCGTCCTACAGGGGCGGTATGCGTGTTGTCCGGCATCGCACCCTACATCGTACCGGGCTTAAACGGGTTCCAGATGTAGCTTATGTTTTCGTTCCGCGGCCAGGAACGCCCCTGCACCGGCTCGCGTTCGGCTGGTGATGAAAGCACTGATCGCGCGTATTGCGGGCTACTCGGACATCGCCGACCAAGACTTCGCACCGTTGAAGCAAGCGGCGGTCGAACGCGTGCACTTCCCACGCGGGGCCACCATCATTTCCGCCGGAGAAGATCCCACGCACGTGTTCGTCGTCTCCAAGGGCTGGGCGCTGCGGTATCGCACGCTGAGCGATGGGCGTCGCCAGATCGTCAACGTGATGCTCCCGGGCGATTGCTTCGACCTGCAGGCGCTGATCGCAACCAAGGCCGACCATTCGGTGGAAGCTCTCACCAACGTGGAGTTGCTGCGGCTGAAGAGTTACGACTTTCTTGGCGCGATCAAGGCCAACGCGGGTCTGGCGACCGCCTTCTGGTGGGCGGCGGTGCAGGAAGAATCCATTCTACGCGAACAGATCGTGCGTCTTGGCCGGCGCAGCGGGCGTGAACGGCTTGCGCACATCCTGCTCGAGCTGCGCCGCCGGCTGCTGCACGCCGGCCAAGAGATGGGGGACACCCTGACGTTGCCGATGTCGCGCGAAGTGCTGGCGGACCTACTCGGGCTCTCCTCTGTGCACGTCTCGCGTTCGGTATCGGCATTGCGCCAGGCGGGTCTCATCCGAACATCGAACGGATCGATCCAGCTTCTGGACATCGAGGGCTTGACAGAAGTCGGCCAGTTCGACCCCTCCTATTTGCACATCGCGCGCCAGCCGGCAGCGTGATCAGGCGTCTGGCCGCGCCGCCAGCACGGGCAGCGCGCCCTCGTTCACGGTGATGTCGCTCGCGTGCGAAAGCCGGATCGGTTCGCCGTCCAATACGACGAGCGGACGCTTGGAGCGGAGATCGACTTCGATGCGTTGGGCGCTGATCAACGTGACTTGATTGAGTTCGCGCCAGTCGCGCAACCGCACGGCGTCGCCGCCAAGCTTGGCCACGTCCCACATGGACTTCAGGCGCAGCGCGGCGGCCTGCAGCCGCTCGCCAGTGTGCACCTCCTGCTCTTCCGGCGTCAGCACGCGCTCCATCGAGCCCAGCGCAACGACAAGCGTTTGAGCGTGATGCCACTTGGCGCCGGATCTGCGCCACTTGACGCCACCGCGCAAAGACGGCCCCAGCGCGCGCATGCAGGTGAAGGCCGATGATATAACCGATTTGAAGCGCCGGGGCGGCCGCATCGACTCACGAAATCGCGCCAATGGCCCGGCAAAGCCAAAGGCCGCGGACAGGAAGAAGGGCTCGCCGCCAACGACGCCGACATCGAGACCTGTGGTCTTGCATGTGGGCAGGTCCAGGATCGCCTGCGCCAGATCGGCGTGCCCGAACACCAGCTTCGCCAGCACATTCATCGTTCCGCCGGGCAGCGGCGCGATCGGCACGTGCGTCGTCAGAGCGCGTTTCGCAGCGCTGCGCGCGGTGCCGTCGCCGCCGAAGACGACAACAACGTCCGGCTCTTGTGCGAAGGCGTCGTCGAAGGCGGTTTCTATGTCCGGCGGGGCGGCGCTCACGACATTGACCTCGGTCTCGGGCAATGCCTGCTTCACACGCTCTTCGAGCAGAGACACATCGGTTGAGGACGCCGTGCCGGCGGCTTCGTTCACCACCAGCGCGATCCGATTCAAAGGACAAGGCGCTGGCTCCGTTTTCGGACCAGCGCCTCTATCCAGATTGTCCGCAGCAATTGTCATGTGCGAACCGCTAAGTCAGCGGCGGCCTGCCTCCGCGCGCCAAGCCGATGATCAGGCTGACTGCGAACAGCACCAGGAAGATGAAAAACAGGATTTGGGCGATGCCGGCAGACGCGGAGGCGATGCCGCCGAAGCCAAATACTGCCGCGATGATCGCGACTACAAAAAAGATCAGGGCCCAGCTAAGCACCTTAAACTCTCCATTCTCACACAACCGCCTCACTGGCGGTCACCTGGCCCAAAAACGCACACAAATGGGCGACGTTCCCTCGATCACCTTTTGCTGAAGGCGCACTCGGCGGCTCAATGTGCGTGCGATTATGCCGGTCGATACTTTTCCTGCGCCTCGCGCGCAGAGATCGGCCAAAGCTCTCCGGCGGCGCCTTCCATGATCCAGTCGCCGGGGTGCGCGAGTTCGGCGCCGTCGAGCGTCTCCACCATTACGGGATAGGCGAGCGTAAAATAACGAAGCACGAGATCAGGACGCTTTTCGTAACGGCCGTCGTCGCGCCGGCGATAGAGCAGCTCGAACAGCACGCGGCGGACCGGCGCGCGATCGCCGGGGCCGTAATGTACGATGTAGTGCTTGCCTGCTTCATAGCGGAGCGCCCCGCCTTTCACCTCGATCTCCCCCCTGCCGCGCGCGAGCTCTGCGCGAACGGGTTCGGCGGGCCGCGGCCGCACCAGCCGCCAGCGCGCGCCAGGCGGCGCGCGATCGAGTCGCGGCAGATGGCGCGCAACGTGTTGCTGCAAGGCATTCCAGGACCAGTGCGAATTCACTGTGCTGCTCCGCATGGGCAACGCGGCCTCACAACCACCGTTCCGGCGTGATCGTCGTTAACGGCGCGCCATGCTTCAAACGGTATGCGCTAGCCGACTTTGGTCGTCGCGGACGTTGGCGGTGCGGCAGTTGAAGGCGCCGCCTCCGTTTCGGGCGGCACAATGATGCGTGTGAAAACGGGATTGCCGGGCTCACGTACGACGCGCGCATTGAGCTGGCTCGCAAACGCGTCGATCAGGCGTTGGGCCGCTGGCGCGGCTTCGCCGCCCTCTGGAAGCGGATCGCTGCCGACTTCGAACACCAGACTCCCATCGTCTTGCACGATCAGCGACATGTTAATGGTGGCGCCCCGCGTCGCCAGCGCATGATCGATCGCACTTGAAATGCTCTCGCCGATCATAAAGGCGAACGCGACGGCGCGGTCGACATCGGTGCGGACCGGATCGAGCGTCATCTCGAGACGCAAATGCGACGCTGCCGCGCCGCGGCCGGCGATGAGCCCCCGCGCCACATCACCCGCGAGCTGATCGAGCGCGATGTCCCGTACTTCCCCCGACGAATAAATGCGGGCGTGTGCAAGCGCCAGCATCTGCACGCGGTCCTTTGCGCGCGCCAAGCCGCGCGCCGCCGCCGCAAACTCGGCCCCGCGCGC
>JAEWNX010000173.1 GCA_023461135.1 Pseudomonadota bacterium | reverse complement strand
GTCATGCTGCGCATGACAGCTCCCCCGCGGGCGGGGGAGCAAAGGGAGAGGACATCATCGTCAAAGCCCCACCCGGCGCCCAGCCCATCGTTGACGTCCTGGATTCCAACGCGCGCATTCCCTGGGCCGGGCACACTGCGCGGCACGCGATCCCTGAAGTCTACGACGCGATCAAGCGGGCCAAGCTTGCGCTCGTGTTCGTCAACACGCGCGCGCAAGCGGAGATGACGTTTCAGGAGCTGTGGCGCGCCAATGACGAGGGATTGCCGATCGCGCTGCACCACGGCTCGCTGGATGTCGCGCAGCGGCGCAGGGTGGAAGCGGCGATGGCGCGCGGCGAACTGCGCGCCGTGGTGTGCACATCGACGCTCGATCTTGGCATCGATTGGGGTGATGTGGACCTGGTGATCCAGATCGGCGCGCCGAAGGGGTGCGCGCGCCTCGTGCAACGCATCGGCCGCGCCAATCACCGGCTCGATGAGCCGTCTCGCGCTTTGCTTGCGCCGAGCAATCGTTTCGAGGTGCTGGAGTGCCGCGCGGCGCAGGAGGCGGTCGGGCAAGGCGCGCTCGACGGCGCGGAGAACCGGACCGGCGGACTGGATTGTCTGGCGCAGCACATCATGGGCTGCGCCTGCGGCGAGCCGTTCGATGCGGATGAACTATTTGCAGAAGTGACGTCGACGTTTCCGTACGCCGCGCTGCCGCGGGCGCAATTCGACCGCGCGGTCGATCTCGTCGCCACCGGAGGGTATGCGCTGCGCCGCTACGAACGGTACCGCCGCATCGTCCAGGACCCGCACACCGGCCGCTGGCGCGCGCGCAACGCCATGATCGCGCAGCGGCATCGCATGAATGTCGGGGCCATCATCGAATCCGAGATGCTCAACGTGCGCCTAGCGCACCGGGCCCCCGAGCGCTCGCGCGCCGGCGTGCCGAAGAGCGAAGGGCCGCCTCCGTTGGTTGCGGGCAGGCGGCTGGGCCAGATCGAGGAATGGTTCATCGAGGGCCTGACGCCGGGCGACACCTTCATTTTCGGCGGCGAAGTTTTGCGCCTGATCGGCGTGCGTGAGACGGATGCGCTGGTCGTACGCGCGAACAATTTGAACGAGCCGAAGATTCCATCCTACGCCGGCGGCAAGTTTCCGCTCTCCACTTTCCTCGCTGAACGCGTGCGCGAGATGCTGCACGAGCCGAAGCGCCAGAAATCGCTGCCGCCCCAAGTACGCGAATGGATCAAGCTGCAGAAGCGCCGTTCCGTCGTCCCCGCGCCGGAGGAAATGCTGGTCGAGACCTTTCCGCGCGGCGCGCGGCACTATTTCGTCTGCTATCCGTTCGAAGGGCGCCTCGCGCATCAGACGCTCGGCATGCTGCTGACCCGCCGTCTCGAACGCGGCGGCAAGCGCCCGCTCGGTTTCCTTGCCAGCGAGTACGCCGTCGCCGTGTGGGGTCTCGAACCGATGGGCGATGTCGATCTCGCGCAACTGTTCGATGAGGACATGCTCGGCGACGATCTCGAGAGCTGGCTTGGCGAATCCACACTGATGAAGTCGATGTTCGCCAAATGCGCGGTGATCGCCGGCATGATCGAACGCAAAATGCCCGGCGTCGAGAAGAAGACAGGCCGGCAGGTCACCTTCTCCGCCGATCTCATCTATGACGTGCTCCGGCAATACGAGCCGGACCATATCCTGATGCAGGCCGCGCTCGCCGACGCCGGCGAGGGCTATCTCAATTTGAAGCGCCTCGGGGCGTTGCTCGACCGCGTAAAGGGCCGCCTCGTGCACCGCGACTTGCCGCACGTTTCCCCCTTCGCTGCGCCGGTGATGCTGGAGCTCGGGCGCGTGGGCATCAAAGGCGCGGCCGAGGATGCGATCCTCGAGGACGCGGCGGCATTGATCGCCGAAGCGATGAGCTAGTCACGCAGCGTCAGACTTGCGCTTGCTGAAGCCGCGGCGCAGCCTGGTTTCGTGCGATGGGGGAGACGATGCGGTTCTTGGCGATGGTCGCGCTTGCGTGCCTCCTTTCCGGCGCAGCGCACGCACAGGTGAGCGAGGCGACGCGGGCGGCGAATGCGGAGATGTCACGCGCGCTGCCGTGGAGCGATCGCGAGGACGAGGATTTCGCCGCGCGCGGCTTCATTGCAACGTGGGATCAGCCGCAGATCCGCGGCGCCGACGGGCGCGTCGTTTGGGACTTCACGGCGTACGATTTCCTGCGCGGGCCGGCGCCGGACACAGTGAATCCGAGCCTCTGGCGTCATGCCGGTTTGCTCGTGCGCGCTGGGCTCTTTCAGGTGCGCGAGCGCGTCTACCAGGTGCGCGGCTTCGATGTGTCGAACATGATCATCATCGTCGGCGACACGGGCCTCATCATCATCGATCCGCTGACGAGCGCCGAGACGGCGCAAGCGGCCTTGGCGCTGGCGCGGCGCTCGATCGGCGATCTTCCCGTGCGCGCCGTGATCTACACCCACAGTCACGTCGATCATTTCGGCGGCGTGCGCGGCGTTGTGCCGGCGGGACAGGAGGCCGGCGTCGAGATCATCGCGCCCGAAGGCTTCATGGAACACGCCGTCACCGAGAACGTGATCGCCGGCAACGCGATGGGCCGGCGCGCGCAATATCAATTTGGCGCCGGCCTGCGGCCCGGTCCGGAAGGGCAGATGACGTCCGGCATTGGCGTCGCCATTTCCGCAGGCACGTTCACGCTGATCGCGCCCACGCGCTCCATCACGCATACCGGCGAGACGTTGACCATCGACGGCGTCACAATGGAATTTCAACTGACGCCGGAGACGGAAGCGCCGGCGGAAATGAACGTCTACTTCCCCGGGCTCGGCGTGCTGGACCTGGCCGAGAACGCCAACGCCTCCATGCACAACGTGCTGACGCCGCGCGGCGCGCTGGTGCGCGATGCGAAGGCCTGGGCGGATTATCTGACGGAGTCGTTGCGTCTCTACGGCGATCGCGCCGAATACATGATCACAAGCCACGCTTGGCCCCGGTTCGGCGGCGCGCGCGTGCGCGACTTCATCGCTAGCCACCGCGACGCGTACAAGTTTCTGCACGATCAGACCGTGCGTCTCATGAATGCTGGCTACACCGACCGCGAAATCGCAGAGCGAGTGCGTTTGCCGGAGCCCTTGGCGTCGCGCTGGTTCAATCGAGGCTATTACGGCACGATGATGCACAATTCACGCGCCGTATATCAGCGTTACATGGGCTGGTACGACGCCAATCCCGCCAACCTCAATCCGTTGCCGCCGGAGGAGGAGGCCACACGCTTCGTGCGCGCGATGGGCGGCGTTGAGCGCGTGCTTGCTGAAGGGCGCCGCGCCTTCGACGAAGGCGACTATCGCTGGGCCGCGCGCGTGCTCAATCATCTGATCTTCGCAGCGCCGGACAATCGTGACGCGCGCGCTCTGCTGGCGCGGACCCATCGGCAGATGGCGTACCAGGCCGAGAGCGCGATCTGGCGCAACATGTACCTGATGGCGGCGCAGGAGCTGGAGAGCGGCGTCGCGCAACGTGGCGCGGGCGTTCAGAGCGCCGATCTCGTTGCGGCGACGCCGACGTCGTACATCCTCGACCTGCTTGCCGTGCGCCTGAATCCAGAGCGGCTCGGCGCGCGGCGCTACGCGTTCAATCTCGTCTTCCCCGAGCGCAGCGAGCGCTTCGCGGTCACCATCGCCAACGGCGTCCTGGTGCACGAGGCGGGCGTCACCCTGGAGGATGCGCCTACCGTTACGGCGGCGCGGCCGGCCTTCCTGCAAGCGATGGCCACCCAGTCGATGGCGCGCGCCGTGTTATCCGGAGCCGTGCGCATCAGCGGCAATCGGCGCGCCCTTGAAGGCATGGGCGAAGTGTTCGATACGCCCGAGCCCAACTTCGCTATCGTGACGCCGTAATTCATGCCGCTGCTCGCCCGCCCCTCCGGCCCCAGGCCGCGCCGTCCACGCAAGGCCACGCGCGCGCTGCCGCCGATGGCGATCGTGGGCGCGACGGTCGAGGCCAAGCTGGGCGGCGTGACGGTGACAGCGTTGCCGGAAGGCGCGTTGTGGATCGCGGAGGCGAAGGCGCTCGTCGTTTCCGATTTGCACCTCGAGAAGGGCTCCTCCTTCGCGCTGCGCGGCCAAATGCTGCCGCCGTACGACACGCACGCCGTGCTGATGCGGTTGACCGATCTCATGCTGCGCCTGTCGCCGGAGATCATCGTTTCGCTCGGCGATTCCTTTCACGACGGCGGCGGCCCCGCGCGCATGGATGCGCGCGATCGTCAGCTCTTGGGCGTGCTGATGTCGCGTTGCGACTGGGTGTGGGTTGAAGGCAATCACGATGGCAAGGCGCCCGAGACGATGGGCGGCGCCGTGCGCGATGTGCTGCATCTCGGCGCGCTTGTGCTGCGGCATCACCCGACCGGTGGCGCAGCGCCGGGCGAGATCGCGGGGCATTTGCATCCGTGTGCGAAGGTCGCCGGCCGCGGCGGCAGCGTGCGCAAGCGCTGCTTTGCGCTCGGGCACGATCGCCTGGTGATGCCGGCGTTCGGCGCGTTCACCGGCGGGCTCAATGTCTGCGACGATACGTTCGCGCCGATTTTTCCCGACGGCGCCACGGCGCTGGTGCTGGGTCGCGACAAGGTGTTGCCGGCGCCAATGCAGCGCCTGCTGCCGGACTAGAAACGCTGCAGCACGGTCGCGAGCGGGATCAGCAGACACACGATCATGGCGCCGCCCGTGAGCACGCCGCGCAGCAGCGGATACCATTCGGGCGCGCCAGCGTCGGCGGCGCTGCGGTGATCCCATACGTATTGCGCGGCGAATATCCCCGCGAACGCCGAGGCCGCGCCGAGCGCTGCGGGCACGATCACGACGAACAGCGCGAGCGCCCAGCCGGCGAGCGCGGGCAGCGCGCTGAACAGCAGGCGCAGTCCGTTCGGCGATTGCGGCGCACGCATCAGCTCGAAGCCGCAACGAACGCCGCCGAGGAAGGAGAGCAGCGTCGCGGCGTAGATCGAGAAGCTGAGCGCGCCGAGGTACGCGGTGTTGGGGTGCTGCGAGAGCGACACGAGCGCGGAGACGGCGAGCGGCGCGAGGCCGAGGAAGCCCAAGCGCAGCGCCGTGCGCGGAAGGAATGGGTCACTCGGCTCGGTCACGTGCGGCGGAACAATAGGGCGGCGATCCATCCGACGAACAGCGCCAGCAGCACCGTGACGACGCCGTAGAGGAACGATTGCGTGGTGGCGAGGTCGTGGATGCGCCGCTCGATGCCGACGCGCGAGATCGTGACGGGGATGCGCTGCGAGGAGATCAGACGTCCGTCGCGAAACAAGTACGTGTCGGCGTGATATTGCGCGATGGGCGCATTGGCGGGCAGGCGCACGACGGCGCGGAACAGCCCGCCCTGGTACATGGTGAGGCCGCCGCGGCGCTCCGGCGTGGGCTGGCCGATATAGACTTGATAGAGCCCCTGCGTGAAGCGCAGCCGCACGAGCGCGCGCCGGTACGCGGACGGATCGCCGCCGCCTGGGATCGCGCTCTCGAGTTGCGCGGAGGCGGCGGGATCGAGCTGATAACGCCAGATCGCTTGCGGGCTGGCGATATCGCGCAGCGGCCGATTGCTGAGCACCGCGAAGAATGACGGCGCGCCGGCGAAGCGCACGGGATCGTCGTTGATCCATAGCCCGAACACACGCTCCTTGCGCATCACGACAGTGCGCACGTTGGGGCCCCGCACCACCACGACGATGTCGCCGCGCCCGCGCCGGTCTGGATTGACGCCGAACACGGTGATGAACGAGCCGCGATAATCGGAGCTGACCGTGATCTGTTCTTCGACCACGGCGGCGGGGAAATCGCCTTCGATCTCGGGGGCCTGCTGCGCGCGCGCAGGCGTGAACGCCAGCACGAGCGCGAGCGCGAGGAGGACGCGCCTCACCAGAGGCCTCCGCCGAGCACGAACGGCTCGTCCGGCGGGATCACGATGTCCCAGAGGAATTTGACGCTGGCCGCGAGCAGGATGAGGCCGAGCAGGCCGCGGATGTGCTCGTTTTTCAAGCCAGCGCCGACGCGCACGCCGAACTGCGCGCCGATCACGCCGCCCGCCATCAACAGCGCGGCGAGCACGAGGTCGACCGTTTGCGTCGCGGTGGATTGCAGGATCACGACCAGGCAAGCCACGATCAACACTTGGAACAACGACGTGCCGATCACGACGTTGGTCGGCATACGCAACAGGTAGATCATCGCGGGGATGAGGATGAAGCCGCCGCCGACGCCCATGATGGCGGCGAGCGCGCCGATCACGAAGCCGAGCACCAGCGGGGGAATGACGCTGATGTAGAGGCCTGATCGCGGGAACGCGACGCGCAGCGGCAGCGTGTGCGCGACGGTGCGCGCCGGACGGCGCAGGATCGAGACGCCGCGCAACGTGCGGCCGCGCCAGACCGCGTAACTCTCGGCCGCCATAAGCCCGCCGACGCCGGCGAGCAGCACGAGGTAAAGCAGGGAGATGATGAGGTCGAGCTGCCCTAGGCGCAGCAGGCGCTCGAACAGCGCGACGCCGAAGGCGCTGCCGACAATGCCGCCGATCGAGAGCAGCACCCCCATGCGCCAGTCCACCGCTTTGCGGCGCGTCTGCGTCATGATGCCGGAGAAGCTCGTGGCCGCCACGTGGCTGGCGCCGGTCGCGACCGCCACCGGCGCGGGCACGCCCAGGAACATGAGCGACGGCGTCATGATGAAGCCGCCGCCGACGCCCACGAGGCCCGACACAAAGCCGACGGCGCCGCTGACCAATAGGACGAGCAGCACGTTCACCGGCATTTCGGCGATCGGCAGGTAGATCAATTGTCCAGCTCTGAGTTGGGACCGCTGCGTAGGGCAATAAGGCAGTAGGGCAATAGGGCAATATGTTCTTTGAAGCGAACGCGCGTTCGCGAGAGCGCGCCGCGTCGCGACCGCCCTGTTGCCCACTGCCTCATTGCCTTCCCAAAACGGGAGAGCAGGGCGCGCTCCGGCGGAGCGCTCAGAAAACGTAGTGCTGGGGTTGCCGTAGCGCGCCCTGCGCGGATCGTTTTACGCCGGTGGACGTCTGAGGCGTTCGAGGAGGCCTTGGGGACCATGCGTTGATGAGGCGGAGGGCCGGCAGGGTCTGCTCCCCTTGATGCGCAACCGCATCACCGTTCCGCGACGCTGGGATTCAAGCCGCCTCTTAGCGCCTGTCGTCCATAGCCGGTCGGCGTGCAGACCAAGGTCAGCATCAGGAGCCGAATGGGCGCGCGGGACGACATCTCTCCGCGAACCGGTTCGAAGCTCCCGGGCACTGCAAGGAGATGGCGACGGATCGCGCTGGCGCGACTTCTCCACCTTCATGCCTTGTCCTCCTTCGTCTGGCGCCTTCGGGTTTCGTTTCTCTCCCCGAAGCTGGGCCTGTCGCTGTCGCCAGGTTCAGACCCGTCACGCTCGATCCACATCTCCTGCGCGGTTCGGTGCTGGATCCTCACGCCTCCCTGCAGGAGATGAGAGGAGTATGGCATGAGGTGAAGCCGGTCGGATTGTGCGGGAGGCGCCCTGTTTGGATTCAAGGCGTTGGCGGTGTGAAGGTGTAGGATAGAGGGGAATTCTATCCCCCCTTCGCAAGGCGTTAGGCGGCGCGTTTGTCCATGCGTTGTGTGACGGCGGGGCCAAGAGGGTGCGGAGCGCCAGGGCAAGCGACGGGGCGTTTCCAACTCTGGCGAACAAGCGCCGCCATGGGTCGGCGAACGCGGCGAGCGCGCCAGGGCCGGCGGCGTGGACGAGGCCGTAGCGCTGAACGCCATGCGCTGGTTCTGCGCAGAAGGTGCCGAACAGGCGATCCCATACGATCAAGACGCCGCCGAAATTCTTGTCGAGGAACGCCGGCTCTGCGGAATGATGCACGCGGTGATGCGAGGGCGTGTTGAAGATGTGCTCGAGCCAGCGCGGCAGGCGGCGCACACGCTCGGTGTGGATCAGAAAATGGTGCAGCGCGCGCAGCGTCGCTGAGGCCGCCACGAGCGCGGGCGGGGCGCCCAGCGTGAGCAACAGAACGGGCGCGGCGGCGGCCGGGGTCAAGAGCCATGTTGGGGGTTGGCGCAGGCCCGTGAACAGGTCATAGCGCACGGGCGAGTGATGCACGGCGTGCGAAGCCCAAAAGAAGCTTACGCGGTGCGCCAAACGATGGCTGACGTAATAGAGAAAGTCGTCGGCGAGAAAAACGCCGAGCGCGAGCAATACGCCGGCAGGCCAGGCTGTCGGGCTGGCGCGCGCGGGGAGCGCGAGCTCGATCAAGAGCGCAGCGGCGCCGAGTGTCAGGCTGATGCGCACTTCGGCGCGCCAGTGCGCATCGCTGTCATAGGCGTGGCGGCGCGAGTCCCAGAAGGCGAGCAGCGCCGCGGCGGCGAAGACGGCGAGCGCGATCAAGACGCGAAGGCGCCTGCGCGGGCGGCGTTCATCTCCTCGTGGATGGCGACGCTTTCGCGGTCGCGGCCGACCGAGGCGGCGGCGAGCAGCCGGCCGTCGCGGAGATAGCGCGCCGTGAAGTCGCCGGCGGCGATGGAGCCGTCGATGTTGAGTTCGTCCCATCCAGCCGCGTGGCCGACATAGCGGATGTTGTGGTCGTAGTGATTGCTCCAGAAGAACGGCGCGTCGGTGAAGGGGAGAGCTTCGCCCAGCATATTGGCTGCGGCGGTCTGGCCTTGGCGCTGGGCGGCGACCCAATGTTCGATGCGGATGGCCTCGCCGAGGCGCGCATCGCGATAGCGCGCGATGTCGCCGGCGGCGAACACGTTGGGCGCGCTGGTGCGCAGATATGCGTCGACCTCGACGCCGGCGTTGACGGCCAGCCCGGCGGCGGCAGCGAGCTGGATGTTCGGCCGCACGCCGACGCCGAGGATGACGAAGTCGGCGTCGACGTGTTGGCCCGTGCTGAGAGTGAGGCGGCGCCCGTCGAACGTCTCGGCCGTTGCGCTCAGTTGAAAACGCACGCCTTGGTCTTCGTGCAGGCGGCGCACGAAGGCGCCGACTTCCAGTCCTAGGATACGCTGCAGCGGCACTTCGTCGGGCGCGATCACGTGGACATCGAGCCCGCGCGCGCGCAGCGCGGCGGCGGCCTCAAGCCCGATGAAGCCAGCGCCGACAATGGCGGCGCTGCGGCTCGTCTGGGCGCGGGCGATGAGAGCGCGCGCATCGGCCAGGCTGCGCAGGATATGGACGTTGGGAAGATCGAACCCTGGTTGCGCAATGCGGACGGGGGAGGCGCCGGTGGCGAGCAGGAGCGCGTCGAAAGCCAAGGTTTCGCCAGCGCGCGTGATCAGTTCGCCCTTGGCGGCGTCGAGCGCGGCAGCTTCGGTATCGAGCCGCAGATCGATGGCGCGATCGCGATAATAGGCGTCGTCCTTGAGCGGAATCCATTCTTCGGGCGCCGTGCCGGCGAGATAATCCTTGGAGAGGTTCGGCCGATCGTAAGGGGCCGAAGCGTCGGCGCTGAGCAGCGTCAGCGTCCCGGAGAAGCCTTTGCGCCGCAGCGCATCGGCCGCGGCGAAGCCCGCAGCGCCGCCGCCCACAATGATAATGCGCGCGGGCTGCTGGCGCGGCGCGCGGGGCGCGGCAGGTTCGTCCTCAATGCGTGCGCGCACGAAGAGGCGCTCGCCTTCAACATCGACGCGCCAACGCGCGAGCGGGGCGAAGGCGGGCGCGGCGGTCGCCTCGCCGGTGCGCAGATCGAAGCAGGCGTGGTGCCAGGGACAACGCACGTGATCGTGCGCAACGATGCCCTCGGCAAGCGGTCCGCCATAATGCGTGCACGCGCCGCTGACGGCGAAGAAGCGCCCTTCGCGGCGGGAGACGAGGATCGGTTCTTCGCCGGTGCGGCCGGCCAGGGTTGCGCCTTCGCCGATTTCGGCGGCGGGCACGCCTGAGGCGAAGTCCGGTCCGTGTGCCGCCTGCTGTGAACCCATTGCGCCCTCCTTTATCATTGGACGCGGCAGCGGTGCAGACGTTCCCGGCGGAACCTATCGCGTCGCCGGCCATCGAATGCGCGTCCAATACGAGGTGAGACATGCTGGATACGCTGCACACGACCTTCGACCTTGGCTCCGACGACGCATCCACGACGACGGCCGCGCCGCTGCGGCCCTCGCGCGCGCAGGCGGAGGAAGCGGTGCGCACGCTGATCCGGTGGGCCGGCGATCGCGCCGACCGCGAAGGTCTGCTGCAGACGCCGGCGCGGGTGGTGCGCGCGTACGAGGAATGGTTCGGGGGCTACAGCGTCGATCCGGTTTCGCTGCTGAACCGCACGTTCACCGAGGTGGGCGGCTACGACCAGGCAGTGGTGCTGCGCGACATCGCCGTGGAATCGGTGTGCGAACACCATATGGCGCCCATCCGGGGCGTCGCACACGTTGCGTATCTGCCGACGAACCGCGTGGTGGGGATTTCCAAGCTGGCGCGGCTTGTCGATGCGCTTTCCAAGCGGCTGCAGATCCAGGAGCGCCTGACGGCGGAGATCGCGGACGCCATCGAGCGGGCGTTGCAGCCGCGCGGCGTGGCCGTGGTGGTGGACGCAGCGCATGAATGCATGTCCTCACGCGGCGTGCGTAAACATGGCGCATCGCTGGTGACGAGCTGCTTTCGCGGCTTATATCTGCAGCAGGACGGCGCGCGCGGCGAGGTTTTGCGGCTGCTTGGCCGCTAATGGCCCGGAACCTTGTGGCCCAACGCTCATCCAATACATTGGACCAAAGGAGATGAGATGCCCGCGCCCGGCGCTGCCCCTCACGTCGATTTCGAGGCGTTGGAAGAGACCGAACTCGTCCGGCGCGCGCAGGCCGGCGAGCGCGGGGCCTTCCGCGCCATCATGCGCAGAGGCAATCAGCGCCTGTTCCGCGTTGCACGCGCTGTCATGCATGACGAGGCCGAAGCGGAAGACGTGGTGCAGGAGGCGTATGTCCGCGCGTTCGCCAATATTGGCTCGTTTCGCGGCGAGTCGAGCGTCTTCACCTGGCTCACCCGCATCACGCTCAACGAGGCCAATGGCAGATTGCGGAAGCGCAAAGACCTCGTGGGTCTGGAGGCGGTCGAAGCCGCGCAAGGCGCTGGAGCTCATGTGATCATGTTCCCTGGAACAGACCCCGCGGCGACGCCGGAAGCCGACGTGGCGCGGGCTCAAGTGCGGCGGCTGATCGAGACGGCTATCGACGAACTGCCCGAACCGTTCCGGCTCGTGTTCATCATGCGCGACGTGGAGGAGTGCAGCATCGCCGAAACGGCGGCCTGTCTCGACGTGCGCGAGGAGACGGTAAAGACGCGGTTGCATCGCGCGCGGCGCCTTTTGCGCGCAGCGTTGAGTCAGCGGTTGGCGGCCACGCTCTCGGATGCGTTCCCATTCCTGGGCGCGCGCTGCGATCGGATCACCGAAGCGGTGCTGGCGCGACTGGCGGCTGAAGCGAGCTAGGTCGCCGGCCGGCTCGCCCACGGGCGCGGGCCGAAATCGCCGTTGGCGACGCCACTCGCGGCGCGCGGGCGGAAGGCTTGCGCGCGCGCGCGGGCTTGCTCGATCTGGTTCGGTTGCAGTTGGCCTTCGAGCGCGCTTGCGCGCGTGCGGGCGTCGCTGTCGCCTTGGCGCGCGGCGACCAGGAACCAGAACAGCGCTTCGGACGCGCTCGCGTTCACGCCGCGGCCTTGCTGGTAGAGGACGCCGAGATTGTACTGGCTGTCGGCCACGCCGAGCTCGGCGGCTTGTCTGAACCAGCGGAAGGCGGCGGCTTCGTCCAGCGGCGCGCCTTCGCCGCGGGCGAAGAAGACGCCGAGATCGTGCATGGCGCGGCGATTGCCGCCGGCGGCGGCGCGTTCGGTCCATTGGCGCGCGACGGCGAGATCGGTTTGCACGCCTTCGCCGCGTTCGTAGATTTTAGCGAGGCGATATTGCGCCATCGGGAAACCGCGGTCGGCGGCGCGGCGCAACAGGCCAACGCCTTCCTGCGTGTGGCCGGCGGCGACGCGCTGGATGCCCAGTTCGTATTGCGCCGTGAGATTGCCGGATTGCGCGGCGGATTCGAGCGAGACGTTGCGTGCGGGCAGGGGGCCGGCGACGACTGGCGTCGGCGTTGCGTTCTGCGCGATGGGCGCGCCGTCGGGCGCGGGCGTTTCGGACGCCATGCCTTCGGCGGGCGCTTGCGCGAACGGATCTTGCGGCGGCGCTTCGAACGTCGCGTTCGGATCGGTGG
>JAEWNX010000172.1 GCA_023461135.1 Pseudomonadota bacterium | reverse complement strand
GCATGAGCCGGTGCGGAAGCTGCACGGCCGCGATGCGGGGGGCAATCGCATTGGGCTGGAGGACGCGCCCGCGGCGGGCGAGTGCATCGTGTTGGAGGGGCCCGCCAACCGCGCAGCAGGCGGCGGCGCGCATGCGCTGACCGACGGGGCGCCGAGCGCGATGGCGAAGCTCGCGCTCCAAGCGGCTGATGCGCTCGGCCTCAAGCTCGCGGCTATCGATCTGTTCGACCTGCGCGGCGATGGCGCCGATCTCGTCGTGATCGAAGTGAACTCAAATCCGATGATCGCCACGCTGGAAGATAATGGGCGTTGGGACCTCATCGAGACGATTTGGCGCGCGAACTTCGCCGCTGCGCTGAAATGAGGCTCTGGCGCGTCCCTTACCCCAAGTTCGGCGAAGGTCCCGGCCTTGAGCGCGCGTCTCAGATCGCCAAACAGCTTGGGCTTGAGCTTTCGGGCTTCGGAGAAAGCGGCGCCGTGATCGTCGGCAGTAATGGCAAGGGGTCGACCGCCGCCATGGCCGCGGCGCTGCTGCAACAGACCGGCGCGAGCGTAGGGTTGTTCACGTCTCCGCACCTGTTCGATCTCAACGAACGCTTCCGCATCGACGGCGAGGACATCACCGATGACGAACTTCAGCACCACTGGGATCGCGTCGCCGCGGCCACGGAGGTCGCCGGCAAGACGCGAGAGCTTGGCGGCTTCGAGTTCCTCTTCCTGATCGCCGCCGACTGGTTCGCCGCACGCGGCTGCGCGCACACAATCTGGGAAGCGGGGATCGGCGGGCGCCTGGACCCCGTGAAGCTGATCGAGGCAAAGCGCGTAGCGCTGACCGCGTTGGACCTCGAACACACCGAATTGCTCGGCGGCGCCCTCGGCGACATCGCCCTCGACAAAGCGGAGGCCGCGCCGCCTGGGGCAACCCTGTTCGTTGGCGAAAGCTGCGCGCCGCTGTTCGCGACGATCGAAGGGCATTGCGCCGCGCGAGGCGTTCGGGCCGAACTCGTACCCCATGCAGCGCTCGAAGCGACTGAGCCGCCGCTTCCAGGCAAGCATCAGCGCGCGAACGCAGCGCTCGCGCTTTCACTCGCGCGCGACATCGCCACGCTCGATGAGCGCGCCGTGCAGGCGGGGCTTGCAGCGACGCGCTGGCCTGGGCGGCTGGAAACACTCAGCACCGATCCGCTGGTGGTGATCGACGTAGGACACACGCCCGCCGCGATCGCGGTTGCGCTCGAGGGTTTCCGCACGCTTGCCGGCGCTCGGCGTGCGACGCTGGTGTGCGGCGCGTCGCAGGATAAGGACGCGACTGCGATCATCGGCGCGCTCGCGCCGGCGTTCTCCACAATCATCTGCGCCGCGGCGCGTCACAAAGGCGCGTCGGCGGCTCAGATCGCCGCGCACGCCTCGGCGGCAAATCCACAGGCGGAGCTCGCGCTCGCGGAGAATGTCGCCGACGCCCGTCGCCTCGCGCTCACCCGCGCGGGCGCAGAAGGCGCGATTTACGTCGCCGGCGGGCTTTTTCTCGCGGCCGAGTTCAGGGCGCTTCATCTTGGCCGTGATCCGGCCACACTGCTCTTCTTTTGAGCGTGCCGCGCGGCTAAGAAGGAGCTTGCGGGGACAAATGCCCAGAACGCTGTTCGAGCACCTTTCGCCCGACACCGGCGCCAAGCGCATGCTCGCGCTCGACGGCGGGGGCGTGAAGGGCGTGCTTACGCTCGGCATGCTGAAGCCGCTCGAGGATGAATTGCGCCGGCGCGCCGGCGGGGAAAGCGCATTCCGTCTCAGCGATTATTACGATCTCATCGGCGGCACCTCGACAGGCGCGATCATCGCCAGCGGGCTCGCTCTGGGCTTGAGCGTGGATGAGCTCATCGAGCTTTACATGCGGCTCGGGCCGGAGGTGTTCGGCCGCACGGCGGGCGACGGGGTCTTCCTGCAATGCAAGTTTGAATCGAAGAAGTTGCGCCGCGCGCTTCACTCGGTGCTCTCGACCAAGACGATGGGCTCGCAGGACCTCAAGACGGGTCTAGCCATACACGCCAAGCGCATCGACACCGGTTCGGCCTGGGTCGTCACCAATCACCCGCTCGGCCAGTTTTATGATCCGCCGGCCGACAGCGGCGTCTATCCCAACAAGCGCTATCGGCTCGCCGATCTTGTGTTGGCCAGCGCGGCGGCGCCGACATTCTTCGATGAAGTCGTGATCGACATCGCCTTCGATGAAAAACGCCGACCGGTCCAGAAGGGCTATTTCGTCGATGGGGCCGTGAGCGCGAACAACAATCCGTGCATGCAGCTTTTCTTGCTCGCGCTGACGCCCTCCTACAAGTTCGGCTGGAAAGCGGGCGCGGATAATCTGATGCTCACGTCCTTCGGCACCGGATCGCGGCGTCCGACAGTCGACGGCAAAGCCTTCCAAGGGCTGCCGCCAGGCTTGCGCGGCGTGCACGCGCTGCGCGCGATGGTGTTCGACACACAGGTCCAGGGCGTGATGATGATGCAGGCCTTCTCCGAGCCGAAGAAGCCCTGGCGCGTCAATTCTGAGATCGGCGACATGGCGGGGGTCTGCGTGAGCGGCGCGCCGCTTCTGGACTATCAGCGCATCGACGTGCTGCTCGACAC
>JAEWNX010000171.1 GCA_023461135.1 Pseudomonadota bacterium | reverse complement strand
TCCTGGCTTCACCCGGAACCGGACGGCGTTGAAAGCGGTCATGGCATCCTCCTGCGCCTGGTGCGCTAGTTGCAGATACGGCGGGCGCACGGTCGACGTTACGGCGTGCGGTTGACGTGACGCGTGGGGCGTCGCAAGCCAGAGTCCCATGAAGATTCTGGTCGTCGGATCGGGCGGGCGCGAGCACGCGCTGGGCTGGAAGCTCACGCAGAGCCCGCTCGTTTCGGAGCTGATCTCCGCGCCGGGCAATCCGGGCCTCGCCGAGCTCGGCCGCACCGTGGCGATCAAGGCCGACGACGCGCGCGAACTCGCAGCATTTGCATTGCGCGAGCAGATCGATCTCGTCGTCATCGGCCCGGAAGCGGCTGCTGCGGCCGGCCTCACGGATGCGCTGAAACAAGTCGGCGTCCCCTGCTTCGGCCCGAGCAAGGCGGCCGCGGAACTGGAGTCCTCCAAAGCCTTCATGAAGGAGTTCTGCGAGCGGCGCGGCGTGCCGACCGCGGGCTACAAAGTTTTCGACGACGCCATCCACGCAAAGGCCTATCTCGGCACGCGCGAACCGCCGTTCGTGATCAAAGCCGACGGCCTGGCGGCCGGCAAAGGCGTTGTCATCGCCGAAACGCGCCGCGACGCGGACGCGGCAGTCGATGAAATTCTCTTCCTGCGCAAATTCGGCACGGCCGGTCAGCGCATCGTCATCGAGGATTTTCTGCCGGGCGAAGAAGCCAGCTTCTTCGCGCTTTGCGACGGCGAAACCGCAATTCCGCTCGTCGGCGCGCAAGATCACAAGCGCGCCTATGACGGCGACAAAGGCCCCAACACCGGCGGCATGGGCGCTTATTCGCCCGCGCCCATCTTCACCGATGACATGCGCGACCTCACCATGCAGCGCATCATCCTGCCGACGCTCGCCGGCATGAAAGCGGAGGGCCGCCCCTTCACCGGCGTGCTTTTCGCGGGCCTCATGATCTCGCAGGACGGCCCCAAGCTGATAGAGTTCAATGTGCGCTTCGGCGATCCCGAATGCCAAACGCTGATGCGCCGCCTGAACAGCGATCTCGCGCCGGTGCTGCTCGCGGCGGCGAACGGCGATCTGGCCAATGCGCCTGCGCTCGACTGGGACCCGCGCCCAGCGGTGACGGTCGTTTACGCCGCGCAGGGTTATCCCGACGAGCCGCTGACCGGCTCCGTCATCCGCGGCCTGAGCGAAGCGCGCCGCGTCGAAGACGTCGAAATCTTCATCGCTGGCGCCAAGCAGGACGACGACGGCACGCTGCGCGCGGCCGGCGGGCGCGTGCTCAACGTCACCGCTGTTGGCGAGAGTTTGAAAGACGCCGTCGCCCGCGCCTACATGGCCGTCGACCTCATCGACTGGCCCAGCGGCTTCTGCCGCCGAGACATAGCCTGGCGCGCCCTAGGTTAGCGTTCGATCATCCACCCTTGTCGTCATTCCGGGGCAATGCGAAGCATTGAACCCGGAACCCAGGGGCCAACGACGGAGCGGTTGCCCCTGGGTTCCGGATCGCGCTCCGCGCGTCCGGAATGACGAGATAGGTATGGGCGACGAAGTAGAAGACCCCCACGCGCAATTCAAAGGCGTAAAGCCCGTCGAAGACCGCCATCGTCTCGACGAAGCGGCGCTAGATGCGTGGCTGAAAGCGAATGTCGAAAGCTACGAAGGCCCGCTGACGATCAATCAATTCAAAGGCGGCCAGTCGAACCCGACCTACCAGCTCGTCACGCCGCAGCGGAAATACGTCCTGCGCAAAAAGCCCGCCGGCAAGCTCCTCCCCTCCGCGCACGCCGTCGACCGGGAATTCCGCGTCATCTCCGCGCTGCATCCAACCGGCTTTCCCGTCGCGCGCCCCTACGCTCTCTGCACCGACGACAGCGTGCTCGGCGCGATGTTTTATGTGATGGAAATGGTGGAAGGCCGCGTCCTTTGGAACGGCACGCTTCCAGAACTTTCGCCGCCCGAGCGCCGCACGCTCTACGAGCACAAGATCAAGACGCTGGCACAGCTTCACAATACCAACCACGAAGCCATTGGCCTCGCGGATTACGGCAAAGCCGGCAATTATTTCGCGCGCCAGATCGATCGCTGGAGCAAGCAATACAAGCTCAGCGAAACCGAAAATATCGACGAGATGAACCGTCTTATCGAGTGGCTGCCGCAAACCATCCCGCCCGGCGAGCGCACCTCGATCGTCCACGGCGACTATCGCCTCGACAATCTGGTGATCCACGAGAGCGAGCCGCGCGTGATCGCCGTTCTGGACTGGGAGCTGTCCACGCTCGGCGATCCGCTCGGCGATTTCACCTATTACCTGATGAGCTGGGTGATGCCGCATGACGGCCGCGCCGGCCTCGGCGGCATCGATGTCAAAGCGCTCAACATCCCGACGCAAGACGAAGCCGTCGCGCTCTATTGCGCCGAAACGGGCCGCGATGGCATCCCGGAACTCGACTGGTACTTTTCCTACAACGCCTTCCGTCTTGCCGGCATTCTGCAGGGCATCGCCGGGCGCGTGCGCGACGGCACCGCCGCCAGCGCACACGCGACGCAGATGATCGCCCGCATCCGCCCACTCGCCAGCGCCGCCTTCATGTACGCGCAAAAAGCCGGGCTCAGATGAACGAGCGCCAGCGCGATCTCTTCCTCTATGTGTGGAACGAGCGCCGCAAGCCTGGCCAAGCACAAATCGCGCTGCGCGGCGCGATCATCGGCGCACTCGGAGGCCTGGTGTTCACGTTCATTCTTGGCAGTGACATCAATTTCGACCGCGGCGGCTACACCGGACTCTCGGCAATCATTCCAATGATCCAGCAAGGCGGGATGCTGCTTCTGATCTCTGTCGGCGCGTTCGGCGTGATCGGCTTCGTTCTCGCCAACCGCGTCTTCGCTTCGCAGGAAGCGATGTATCAGAACATGCTGGCGTCGGGCGCGCAGGTTCCGGCGCAAA
The DNA here is from genome assembly GCA_023461135.1 of Pseudomonadota bacterium. Classification (GTDB taxonomy): domain Bacteria; phylum Pseudomonadota; class Alphaproteobacteria; order Caulobacterales; family Aquidulcibacteraceae; genus Vitreimonas. The sequence continues at coordinate 3,571 of JAEWNX010000171.1, read as the reverse complement.
AGCCGATCATGCAAGGCGCCGACCGCTGGCCCGCCATCGCCGTCGGAATCGCCGCCGTGATCATCGCGATCTTTATCATCGTCCTCTTCGCCATGTATTGGTGAGTGCGTGAACGGGCGGCCGGAAGAAGCTTTCCTGTGGGATTGGACGCGACGGCGCCGTTATGGGCGCCTCGGCATCCTCATGTTCGGCCTCGCCATCGGCGCTGTCGGCGGCCTCGTGTTCGCGCTGCTCATGCTGTGGGGCATGACCATGAACGGCGCTTCATTCAGCCTGAACGAAGACGAGATGTCGCCCTTCATGCTGTGGCTCGGCCGCCTGCTCGGCCCGACGGGCTTTCTGTTCGCACTATCCATCCCGGCTTTCGCGGGCATCGGTGCGTTCCTGTCGTTTCGCGTCTGGGACATGATCGAACATCGGTATCATTCTCTACTCGACGCGGGCGCGCGCGTACCGGACGAAAGGCCGGTGCTGACGCTCAAGGAGCGCATGCCCGCCATCATTGTGCTGGCGGTCCTCGTGCTGCTTGTGGTCGGCATGCTCTACGGCCTCTGGTGGGAGCTCAGCCGCGGCGCTCTGTGAGGCGCAAGCGCTTGACGTTGGCGCGGGCGCACGGAAACACTCGCGCCAGAGGGGACATCCATGCTGCAGCGCGCAATCACGCTGGCCGGCGCACTCGCCGGTTTGGCTTTACTCACCGGCTCCGGCTTCGCCCAGGAGGCGGCGCCGACGCGGATCATCCACGCCGGCCGCCTGTTGGCTGACCCGGCGACGGGCCGCGTGCTCGCCGAGCAATCCATCATCGTCGGCCCGGACGGGCGCATCGCCGGCATCGAGGCCGGCTACGTGACGCGCGACGGCGTCGAGATCATCGACCAGCGCAACCGCTTCGTGCTCCCCGGCCTGATCGACAGCCATGTCCACCTCACGAGCGAACTCGGCCCCGATCAACTGATCAATGAAGTCACGCTCACCGAGGCGGACGCCGCGCTGCGCGGGGCGCAGAACGCACGCATCACGCTCAACGCCGGCTTCACCACTGTCGCCGATCTCGGCGCGCCGAACGACAGCATCTTCGCGCTCCGCCGCGCCATCGCCGAGGGCCGCGTCCCCGGCCCCCGTATCATCGCTTCGGGCTCCGCGGTGACGCCAGATGGCGGGCACGGCGACGTCGCCGGCTTTTCACCTGCGGTGAACGATGCGCTGCGCAGCCCAAGCGCCTGTTCCGGCGCGGACGCGTGCCGCCGGGCGGTGCGCCGCCAGATCCAAGCGGGCGCCGATATCATCAAGATCACCGCGACGGGCGGCGTGCTCTCCAACACCGCCGCCGGCGTCGAACAGCAATTCAGCGACGCCGAGCTGCAAGCCATTGTCGAAGCCGCGCACGCCATGGGCCGGCGCGTCACCGCGCACGCGCACGGCGCAGGCGGGATCAACGCCGCGCTGCGCGCCGGCGTCGATTCGATCGAGCACGGCTCCTACACGGACCAGGAATCGCTTAGTCTTTTCCGCCGCAACCGCGCTTATCTCGTGCCGACCATCCTCGCCGGCGTCACCGTTGAGGAGATGGCGGCGCGCGGCGGCGTGCTGACGCCCGCGCAAGCGGACAAGGCGCGCGAAGTCGGCACGCGCATGCGCCAGTCGATCCAGAACGCGCGCCGGGCCGGCGTGCGTGTCGCGTTCGGCACCGACACCGGCGTCTCACGGCACGGCCTCAACGCGCGCGAATTCCAGTTCCTGGTCGAAGGCGGCTACACCCCGACGCAAGCCATTCGCCTGGCCACCGTCGATGCGGCCGATCACCTTCAGCTCAATGGCGTCGCCGGCCGCATCGCGCCCGGTTATTCCGCCGACATCATCGCCGTCGACGGTGATCCCACGCAAGACGTCGAAACGCTGATGAGCGTGCGCTTCGTCATGGCGCGGGGCGTGACGGCGAAGGACGAGTAGCTTCGCCGCTCAACGCGCTCTGCCGCCCTCGCCGGGCGTTGCGAACGCCGGACCGTGTTCACTGACCTCAAACCGGGCTAAGCACCGCGCATGCTTCGCGTGATTGCCCGTGGCGGCGCCGAAACAAACCCGGAAGACCCAGCCGCGCTGTGGTTCGATCTGGAATCGCCCACCGATGAGGAAGAGGCGGCCGTCGAGTCTTGCCTGAGCATCGACGTGCCTATCCCATCCGAACGCACCGCCTTCGAGGAATCCGCACGCTTCTACGAAGAAGGCGCGGCGCTCCACTTGACGGTGACCTTGCTGGGACGGCGCGACGAAGGCCCGCTCGTATCGGGCGCCGTCACCTTCATTCTGGTGGGCCACCAGCTCGTGACCGTGCGCACGATCCGCCCGCGCGCATTTGAGATCGGCGCAAAGCGCGCCTCGGCGCGAATTGGCTCGGCCCAGACCGGCGCCGAAGTGATGCTTGCGCTGCTCGAAGGCGCGGCCGAGCGTCTCGCGGACGTACTCGCCGAGCAGACAAGAGCGGCGGACGCCCTCTCGATACGCGTGTTCGACGAAACCCACACGCTCGATCTGCGGCAGTCGTTGAAAGAGCTCGGCCGCATCGGCGCGATCGTCGCCCTGGTGCATGACGCGCTCTCAAGCATCCAGCGTCTGTTTGTTTATGCGCGCGCCGCCAAGAACAAATATGGACTCGAAACGCCCCGTGTCGCGGCGCTCGCGCGCGATGTCGGCGAATTGGAGCGCATCGCGGAGTCAATGCAGCCGCGTCTCTCCTACCTTCAGGACGCCATGCTCGGCCTCATCAACGCCGCGCAAACCAACGTTTTGAAAGCGCTCTCGCTCGCCACCATCGCCTTCGTCCCGCCGACGTTGATCGCCTCCATATTCGGCATGAATTTTCAGCACATGACCTGGTTCCGCGAACAGTGGGGACCATGGGTCGGCGTCGCCATGATGTTCACGGCGCCCGCGATCCTGTTCGGCATCGCCAAGTGGCGCCGCTGGTTCTGAGGAACCGGCTACGGGCCGTGGCGTTTTGCGCGAGGTTCTTGCGCATGTTGAGGTTATCACTCGCTGCCGCTGCGGCGCTGCTTGCCTCCGCGTGCGGCACGCAAATGGGCGATCGCATGGCGACGGGCGCAGCTATCGGCGGGGGCGCGGGCCTGGTGGCCGGCGGCATCGGCGCGATCCCGGGTGCTGTGATCGGCGCCGGCGTCGGCGCGTTCACCGATCCCGACGACGTCAATCTCGGCGAGCCCGTGTGGGACGACGATGACAAGGATGGCGACCAAGAAGATTACGCAGAATACAAGCCCAAGTAAGCTTCACATTAAAGTCCCAAACGGACGATAGAGGCGGCGTCATAAAGGCGCCGCCTTTCGTTCTAGGGGAGTATCGAAATGAACAAGGCTGTTCTCATTCTCGCCGCAGGCATGACCCTCGCCGGCTGCGGCACGCAAATGGGTGACCGCATGGCCTCGGGCGCGGCGATCGGCGCTGGCGCGGGTGTCGTCGCGGGCGGCGTCGGCGTGGTCGGCGGCGCGCTCGTGGGCGCGGCCGTGGGCGGCCTCACCTCGCCCGATCAGGTCAATCTCGGCGATCCGCCCTGGAA
>JAEWNX010000170.1 GCA_023461135.1 Pseudomonadota bacterium | reverse complement strand
GAGCATGGCGGCAATGCGACGGAATTCCTCGAGCACGCCAAGCTCGAAATGTATTCCGATCACGTGTTCTCGTTCACGCCGAAAGGCACGCTGATCGCCCTGCCGCAAGGGGCGACGCCGCTCGACTTCGCCTACGCCGTGCACTCGGACATCGGCAACCGCCTCGTCGGCGCCAAGATCAACGGCGTCGAGCGTCCGCTCCGCAGCGTGCTGCAGAACGGCGACGTGGTGGAGATCATCACGGGCGAACGCGCAGCGCCGGTGCCCGGCTTCGAAGCGCTGACGAAAACGGGCCGCGCCAAGGCCGCGCAGCGCAAGCTTGAGCGCGCCGCGCGGCGCGAGGAATTCGCGCGGCTGGGCCGCGATCTCGTTGCGCACGCGCTGCACCGGTACAATCACGAGTTGGCCGAAACCGCGCTGCAACAAGCGGCGGAACGCCTCGGCAAGCACGATGAAGAAGAACTTTTCGTCGCGGTCGGCGAGGGCTCGATCAAGGCGTCCGCGGTTGCCGTCGCCGCGTTTCCCGGCCTCGAAGCTCAAGTGCGCATCGATGAAAAGCGCCGGCCGATGGAGCGAGAAAAAGCCAAGCTCTATGTGCGCGGCGGCGATCTGACACCCGGCGTGGCGCTTCATTTCTCCGAGTGTTGCTCACCCATCCCCGGCGACCGCATCGTCGGCGTGCAAACGCCCGGCAAAGGTATCGTCATCCACACCATCGATTGCGATGAACTCGCCGCGCTCGAAGGCGCCGACGAATGGGTCGATCTCGCCTGGACGCATACTGCGCTCGCGCGCACGCTGGCGGCGGGCCGCATCCGTGTCACGGTCGAGAACAAGCGCGGCGTGTTGGCCGAGCTCTGCAAGACGATTGCCGAGAACCAGGGCGACATCCTCAACCTGCGCATGGTCAAGCGCACGGTGGATTTTTTCGACATGGCGTTCGACATCGAAGTGGCCGACGCCCGCCACCTCACGAACATTCTCGCCGCGATCCGGACCTCGAAGGCGGTGAAAGAAGCCGAGCGGGTCAAGGGCTAGACGTTTCGCCGCGCCTTCCCGGGTGCTACATCCACCCCATGAATCAGGATCAAGTGCTCGACGAATTCCGCGCCGCCGGCGCGCTGCTGGAGGGGCATTTCATCCTCTCCTCCGGGCTGCATTCGCCCGTGTTTTTCCAGAAGAACGCGGTGTTCATGGATCCCGCGCGCACCGAACGCCTCTGCCGCGCTCTTGCGGAAAAGGCGAAGGCGACGTTTGGCAAGATCGACGCTGTCGTCTCTCCCGCCGTCGGCGCCATCATTCCGGGCTATGAAACCGCGCGCCATCTTGGCGCGCGCGCGATGTTCGTCGAACGCGAGGGCGGTCAATTCCAGTTGCGCCGCGGCTTCTCGATCAAGCCGGGCGAGCGCGTGCTGATGGTGGAAGATGTGGTGACGACGGGCCTGTCGTCGCGCGAATGTCTCGACGCTATCCGCGGCCATCCCGGCGAACTCGTCGGCGCGGCCTGCTTGATCGACCGCTCCGGCGGCAAGGCGGACATAGGCGCGAAGCTCGTCTCGCTCGCGAGCGTCAGCGCGCCTGCTTACCCGGCGGACCAGTTGCCGCCGGAACTGGCTGCGATCCCGGCCGTGAAACCCGGTTCGCGCGGGCTGGCGGCATGACCAAGCGTGTTCGTCTTGGCGTCAACATCGATCACGTCGCGACCATCCGGAATGCGCGCGGCGTCGCCTATCCCGATCCGATGCGCGCCGCAATCGTCGCGCTGGAGGCGGGCGCAGACGGCGTGACCGCGCACTTGCGCGAAGATCGCAGGCACATCTCCGACAGCGACATTGAACGCCTCTCGGTCATGCTGCGTGACCGCGGTCGTCCGCTGAACCTGGAAATGGCCGTGACCTCCGAGATGCTCGACATCGCGCTCAAACATCGCCCGCCTGCCGTGTGCCTCGTGCCTGAACGTCGGGAAGAGCGCACGACGGAAGGCGGGCTCGATGTCGCGGCCGGTCACAACTGGATTGCGCCGTTCGTGGCGAAGCTGCGCGAAAACGGCAGCCGCGTGTCTCTCTTCATCGGCGCCGACCCGATGCAGATCGAAGCGGCGAGCCGCACCGGGGCCGAAGTCATTGAACTACACACGGGCGCCTTCTGCGATGCTGTGCGCGACGGCAACGCGAAGGATGCGAGCGCCATCCTCGCCGCGCTCCGGGCGGGCGCGACGCAAGCCGCCTCACTCGGCCTCGAAGTTCACGCCGGTCATGGCATCGATTACGAGACTGTCGCCCCGATCGCGGCCATCCCGGAAGTGGCCGAACTCAACATCGGCCATTTCCTGGTCGGCGAGGCGATCTTCGTCGGGCTTGAGGAGGCCGTGGCCGAAATGCGCCGGCGGATCGACGCCGCCCGTGGGCAAGGTTAAGCAGCCCCATGATCCTGGGGATCGGGTCCGACATCATCGACATCCGGCGCATCGAGCAGACGCTCGCCCGCTTTGGCGATCGGTTCATCCAACGCATCTATACCGAGCCCGAGCGGGCCCGGGCGGAGCGGAAGCCTCTGGAACGAGCAGCTACCTACGCCAAGCGCTTCGCGGCCAAGGAGGCGTGTTCCAAGGCCCTAGGTACAGGCTTGAAACAAGGGGTGTTTTGGCGGGACATGGGGGTGGTAAACTTGCCCAGCGGCCAGCCCACCATGCGCCTCACCAATGGGGCGGCGCGACGGTTGGAACAATTGACCCCTCCGGGGCATACGCCGCACATCCATATCAGTCTGACGGACGACTATCCGTTGGCTCTCGGTTTCGTCATTATTTCGGCGGAGTTGAACCGGATTGACCTAGGGGCTGGCCAATGATGCTGGTCGGCCACGGGATAGGTTTGGCTGCGGCTCGGGGGCGGCAGACGCAATTGAGGAACGGACGGACGTCAGGTCGATTGGAGAGCCGCGAGGCGCCCGATCGAGCCCGGTCAGCAGCGAGAAACGCATGAGCATGACAACGACCAGTTCCTCGACGCCGGCCATGGACGTCTTCTGGGATAACGTGAAGACGATCCTCTACGCCCTCGCGCTCGCGCTGGTGTTGCGTTTCACGATCGCCCAGCCATTCCGCATTCCATCGGGCTCAATGCAGCCCACGCTCGCAGTCGGCGACTACATCGTGGTCACCAAGTGGTCCTACGGTTACGGGCGTTACTCATTCGCGCCGCTGGAAGGATTGCTGCCGCACGGGCGCTTGTTCGCGAGCCAGCCGGAGCGCGGCGAGGTGATTGTGTTCCGGCCGACATCGGATCCCTCACGCGACTTCATCAAGCGCCTGATCGGTTTGCCTGGGGATCGCATCCAGATGGTTGATGGCGTCCTGCATATCAACGGCGAAGCCGTGCAGCGCGAGCAAGTGGGCACGACGCTCGAATGCCCAAGCGGACTGAACTACAGCGAAGAAGCGACGCTTTATCGCGAAACGCTGCCGAACGGCGTCTCCTACGTCACCTGCGACAAAGGCCAGACCGAACTCGACAATACGCGCGTGTTCGTCGTGCCGGACGGGCACTACTTCATGATGGGCGACGACCGCGACAATTCCGACGACAGCCGCCGAATGGTCGGCATGGTGCCGTTCGAAAACTTGGTCGGCCCCGCTCAGTTCGTCGCCGTGTCGTTCGATCACACGACGTCGATTTTCCGCCCCTGGACGCTTTTCACCGGATTCCGCAGCGAGCGGTTCCTGAAGCCGGTCGATTGAGGCGCGTGGTCCCATGACGGGGCCGCGCAAGCAGCACGCACGGCTCGCCGAGCTGGAGCAGCGCATCGGCTACTCGTTCAACGACCGCGCCCTCTTGCTCGAGGCGCTGACGCACGCGAGCGCGCTAGACGCCGGCAAGAAGAATCGGCGCTCCTACGACCGCCTTGAGTTTCTCGGCGACCGCATACTTGGGCTGATCGTCGCCGAGCGTTTGCTTGACGAGCGCGAGCACGAGAACGAAGGCGAACTGGCGCCGCTGTTCAACGCCTTGGTCAACCGGCGCGCGTGCGCCCGTGCGGCACGGGCCGCCGATCTTGGCACCGCCGTCGTCCTCTCCCCTTCCGAAGAGGCGAGCGGCGGGCGTGGAAAGGAGGCGATCCTCGCCGACATCTGCGAGTCCGGGATCGCAGCGCTTTATCTGGACGGCGGTATTGCCGCGGCGCGCGCGTTCGTGACGCGTTTCTGGGGTGAAGCGTTCGAGGAAGTGGTAAACGCGCCGCGCGACGCAAAAACAGCGCTGCAGGAATGGGCGGCGGCGCAAAAACGAGGACTGAGTTACGTCGTGATCGAACAATCGGGACCGGAGCACGCACCGCACTTCCTCATTGAGGCTCGCGTGGATGGATTTGAGGCGAGCCGCGGCGAGGGTGGTTCCAAGCGCGACGCCCAGCGTGCAGCCGCTGCCGCTTTCCTGGAAGCACGAGGCGTCCGTGACTGAACAACGTTGCGCAGTTGTCGCCGTGCTTGGCGCGCCGAATGCGGGCAAGTCGACGCTCGTGAACACGCTCGTCGGCGCCAAGGTCGCCGCCGTGACGCAGAAGGTGCAGACGACGCGCACGATCGTGCGCGGCATCGCCATGCGCGGTGAAGTGCAACTCGTGCTGATCGACACCCCCGGCGTGTTCTCGCCGAGGCGGCGGTTGGACCGGGCCATGGTGGCGGCCGCCTGGAGCGCGCTCGAAGGCGCGGACGCGATCATTCACGTCGTCGATGCATCCGCGTATGCGGGAAGCGACAAGAAGGGCGCCGAGGCAAAGGCAGTCGAAGACTCTGAGCGAATTGCTTCGAAGCTGAAGCAGATGGAGATGCCGTCGATTCTCGCGCTCAACAAGGTCGATGCGGTGTCGCGCCCCGAATTGCTGGCGATCACCTCGAAGCTGGTCGAGGAAGGACTCTATACAGACGTGTTCATGATTTCGGCGAAGAAGGGCGATGGCGTGGACGATATCGCCCGCACGTTGGCCGAGCGGGCGCCGGTCTCGCCATGGCTCTTCCCGGAAGATCAAACCATGGACGCGCCGGCGCGCGTGCTTGCCGCGGAGATCACGCGCGAAAAGGCGATGCTGCGGCTCCATGATGAGATCCCCTACGACCTAATGGTCGAGACGGAGAGCTGGGAAGAGAAGAAGGACGGGTCGGCGCGGATTGAGCAATCAATCTATGTGACGCGCGAAGGCCAACGCAAACTCGCCATCGGCTCCGGCGGAAAAACCATCAAGGCGATCGGCGAACTGGCGCGCAAGGAGATGGAGGGCGCTTTTGATCGCCGCATCCATCTTTTTCTGCACGTCAAGGTTCGCGAAGGCTGGCCCGAAGAACGCGCACTGTTTCAACGGCTTGGTTTGGACTACGAAGCCTAGATCATGGAATGGGTCGACGACGCCATCGTTTTGGGCGCGCGGCATTTCGGCGAGGGCAAGCTCGTGGCCGAAGTGTTTGCACGCGACCACGGACGCTTTGGCGGCGTTGTGCATGCTGGACGCAAATCGCAGCCGATCCTGCAAGCCGGCAACGTCGTGCACGCGGGCTGGAAGGCGCGGCTTTCGGAGCAGCTTGGATTCTATAATCCACTTGAACTGGTCGAGCCGCATGCGACGCGGTTGCTGGACGATCCGATTGCGCTCGCCGGCTTGTCTTCCGCCGTGTCTCTCATCCGTGGCGCGACGCCCGAGCGCCAGGCGTATCCACAGCTTTATGACGCGCTGGTCGTGTTGATCGAAGCAATGCCGCACACGGACATTTGGCCGGCTCTCTACACGCGCTTTGAACTCGGGCTCCTCGCCGCGCTCGGTTACGGCCTCGATCTCTCACGCTGCGCGGTGACGGGCGAAACCGAAAACCTCGCCTGGGTCAGCCCGCGCACCGGCCGTGCGGCAACGTATGACGCTGGCGCGCCGCATGCCGACGTGCTCTTGCGTTTGCCCCCGTTTCTAGTTGATGCGGAAGCGAAACTGGAGAGCGGCGACGTAGCGGATGCCTTTGCGCTCGCCGGATACTTTCTCGAGCGGCGCGTGTTCGACCATAAGGGCGAAGGCATGCCAGAAGCGCGCCGGCGTCTGATCGAGCGTTTAGGTTTTGCAGGACGACTCTGATCTAACGGCGCAGAACAGCGCTGGATCGTTTCGGAGAGCCAAGAATGGCTGACGACATCACCCGTTCGCCGGAAGAAGGCGGGCGGATCATTGAAGAGCCGATCGGCGAAGCGCTGGCGAAGCGCTATCTCGCCTACGCGCTCTCCACGATCACGAGCCGCGCGCTGCCGGATGTGCGCGATGGCTTGAAGCCGGTGCATCGGCGCGTGCTCTACGCGATGAAGCGCCTCAACCTCACGGCCGACGCCGCGTTCCGCAAGAGCGCTAAAGTCGTCGGCGACGTGATGGGCGATTTTCACCCGCACGGCGACCAGGCGATCTACGACGCGATGGTGCGTCTCGCGCAGGACTTTAGTTCGCGCTATCCGCTGATCGACGGGCAAGGCAATTTCGGCAACATCGACGGCGATAACCCGGCCGCGATGCGTTACACGGAGAGTCGCCTCACCAAGGCGGCCGAAGCTCTGCTCGAAGGCATCGACGAAGACGCTGTCGACTTCCGCCCGAGCTATGACGGCACCAAAGAAGAGCCTGTCGTTCTTCCCGCCGCGTTTCCGAACCTCTTGGCGAATGGCGCCAGCGGCATCGCCGTCGGCATGGCGACGAATATTCCTCCGCACAACGTCGCTGAGCTGATCGACGCGTGCGTGCATCTGATCGAGAACTCCAAAGCAACCACCGACGATCTCCTGAAGATCGTGCCCGGTCCGGATTTTCCGACGGGCGGCATCGTCGTCGAGCCGCCGGAGAGCATTCGCGAAGCATACGAAACCGGCCGCGGTGGTTTCCGCGTGCGCGCGCGCTGGCAGACGGAAGACCTGGGTCGCGGCATGTGGCGCGTCATCGTCACGGAAATTCCGCACCTGGTGCAGAAGTCGAAGCTGGTCGAACAGCTCGCAGGGCTGATCGAAGCGAAGAAGGCGCCGCTGCTGGCGGATGTGCGCGATGAAAGCGCGGAAGATATTCGCCTCGTGCTGGAACCGAAATCGCGCACGGTTGAGCCGGACGTTATGATGGAGAGCCTCTTCAAGCTCTCCGCCCTCGAAACGCGCATCTCGCTCAACATGAACGTGCTGGATGCGCAAGGCGCGCCGCGCGTGATGAGCCTGAAGGACGTGCTGCGCGCGTTCTTGGATCACCGCCGCGACGTGCTGCAACGGCGTGTTGCGCACCGGCTGACGAAGATCGCGCAGCGCCTGGACGTGTTGGCGGGTCTGCTGATCGTCTACCTCAACCTTGACGAAGTGATCCGCATCATTCGCAACGAGGATGACCCCAAAGCGAAGCTGATCGCCCGCTTCAAGCTCAACGACACCCAGGCCGAAGCCATCCTGAACACGCGCCTTCGCCAGTTGCGCAAGCTGGAAGAAATGGAAATCCGCCGCGAGGACGCGGCGTTGCGGCAAGAACAGAAGGATTTGCAAGGCCTGCTAGAGGACACGCGCAAACAATGGCGGCGTATCACTGGAGAACTCAAGGAGACGCGCAAGCTGTTCGGCCCTGGCACGAGCTGGGGCAAGCGGCGCACCGAGCTGGGCGAAGCGGCCGCGGTCGCGACGGAGATCGACGTCGAAGCCTTCGTCGCTCGTGAGCCGATTACGGTGGTGTTGTCCGAGAAGGGTTGGATACGCGCCCTCAAAGGCCATGTCAGCGATCTCAACGACATTAAGTACAAGGAGGGCGACGGGCCGCAGCACATCGTCCAGTGTGAAACCACCGACAAGCTCCTCCTCTTCGCCTCCGATGGCCGCGCATTCACGCTCGACGCGCACAAACTCCCCGGCGGGCGCGGGCACGGCGAGCCGATCCGCCTCTCGATAGAGCTTGGCGACATCGATGAAGCGGTGGCGCTGTTCGTCTATGAGGAAGGCGCCAAGCGCCTAGTGGCGAGCCACGAAGGCTACGGCTTCGTCGTGCCGGAGAACGAAATGCTGGCGACGAAGCGCTCCGGCAAGCAAGTGCTGAACGGGCGCGCCATGCAAGCGGCGAAGGTCGACGGAGACCAGGTCGCCGTGATCGGCGAGCGAAAGAAGCTGCTCATCTTCCCACTTGCCGAGCTGCCGGAGATGAACCGCGGCAAGGGCGTGAAGCTGCAGAGCTACCACGATCGCGGGCTCGCCGACGTGAAGGTGTTTTCCAAGGACGAGGGTCTCACTTGGCTGGACGGCGCAAGCCGCGTGCGCCAAGTGCCGGAGTGGAAGGACTTCCGCGGCAAGCGCGGCGGCGCCGGCAAGCTGGCGCCGAAGGGCTTCTCGCGCTCGGGCCGCTTCTCCGACGTGATCGGCTAGCGCGCTACAGGATAACGTTTTGGCACGACGCGCCCGCCGAGTTCCTATATATGCACTCGCCAACAGGTCCGCTCTTGGGCCGCGGGATAGGACACTCTGATGATCGGTATCATCCTGCTTATCATCGTCGTTGTGCTGGTCGTTCTTGTGATCGGCATCTACAACCGGCTCGTCGCCTTGCGGCAGAACGCCAATCAGGCCTTCGCCGACATCGACGTGCAGCTCAAGCAGCGCCACGACCTCATCCCGAACCTGGTTGAGACCGTGAAGGGCTACGCCGCGCACGAGAAGGGCACGCTCGAAGCGGTGATCCAGGCGCGCAACGTGGCGGTCGCCGCTGAGAAGACCGGCGATCCCAAGGCTATGGGCGCGGCTGAAGGCGTACTCGGCGCAGCGCTTGGCCGCCTGATCGCGCTGGCTGAGGCCTATCCGGACCTCAAGGCCAACACGAACTTCCAGCAGCTGCAGGCAGAGCTCTCGGACATCGAGAACAAGCTGGCCGCCGCGCGTCGCTTCTTCAACAACGCGGTCGGCGAGTACAACACGGCGCGTGAGCAATTTCCGGCCGTGCTGTTCGCCAACATGTTCGGTTTCGGCCCGCGCACGTTCTTCGACGTCGGCGAAGACAGCCGCGCGTCGATGGACGCGGCCCCGCCACAGGTGAAGTTCGGCGCATAAGAAGGCGGTCCGCCCGTGGGCGAAGCTTACGGCCTGCAGACGCACATCTGGGGCAACAACTCGAAGTCCGTGCTGCTGATGCTCGGATTTCCGGTGCTGCTCGTGCTCCTGATGTACGCGCTCTTCCTGCTGTTTGCGGGGCTCTCGGGCGCCAGCATGGGCAAGGACGAGATCGCGGGGCCGTTCATCTGGGCGGCCGACGCGCTCGCGCGGAGTTGGCCATTCGCCATCGCGGGCGCAATCGTGTGGTTCGGCATCGCCTACGCCTTCTACCAGAACATCATCGACGCAGCGACCGGCGCGAAGAAGGTCGAGCGCAAGCAAGAGCCGAAACTCTACAATCTGCTTGAGAACCTTTGCATCTCGCGCGGCATCACCATGCCGGCGTTGCGCATCATCGAGACGGATGGCCTCAACGCCTTCGCCACGGGTGTGCACAAAGGCCAATACTCCGTCACCGTGACGCGCGGCCTGATGAACACCCTGACGGATGAAGAACTGGAAGCCGTTCTGGCGCACGAGCTGACGCACATTCGCAACAGCGACGTGCGTCTGCTCATCGTCTCGGTGATCTTTGTCGGCATTTTCTCTTTCGTGGGGGAGATGGCGTTCCGGGGGTTGTGGCACTCGGGCGGCCGGGGCGTGCGCAGCAGTTCCTCTTCATCGCGCCGGGGCGGGGGCGGGGCGGCCATCGCCATCATCGCCGCCTTGGTCATGATTGCGATTGCCTATGCGCTGGCGATTGTCATTCGCTTCGCGCTGTCGCGCCGCCGCGAATACCTGGCGGACGCGGGCGCCGTTGAGCTGACGAAAAACCCCGATGCGATGATCTCCGCGCTGCAGAAGATATCGGGCAACGCGACAATCGACGCACCCTCGGAGGTGCGTGAGATGTTCATCGAGAACGCGCACTCGGATTTTACCAGCATCTTTGCGACACACCCGCCGATCCAGAAGCGCATCGAAGCGCTCGCGAAGTACGCCGGAGGGCGGATCACGGCGCCGGCGACGCCGGCCGCTGCTGTGC
>JAEWNX010000169.1 GCA_023461135.1 Pseudomonadota bacterium | reverse complement strand
GCTGTTTTCCGTTGGTCGTCGCGCGCCAGAGGAACAACATCGTCAGCGCCCAGAGCGGCATTTGCGCGACGTTGTGATTGAACTCGGGGGTCACCCAACTGAAGAAATAGACGCCCGTGAGCATGAGCGTTCCGGCAAGCGCGCGCGGCGCATCCATGATATCTCGGCCGAGTGCGAACACGGTCGAGAACGTGGCGGCGATGAAAATCTGCGAGACGAGGTAGGCGGTCCAACCAGCTTGGCCGAGGAGGAGGCGTAGGGGCTCAAGCACAAGCCCGGGCAGGTTCGGATGCTTGAAGGTGGCGACAACCCACTCGCGGCCCCATGCGTACATCTCGACGACGTCGAGCGGCGGCGCGGTGTGCGAAAGCGCAGGCGCGAGCGTCCAGAACATGATCTGCGCCAGCACGAGCGCCAGCAGGCCGCGTTCGGGCCGCTCGAGCAGCGATGTGAGAGTCATGCTTGGCGAAGGCCCCTCGGCGGTCAGGCCATTTGGAACAGCATCCATGTGGCGCCAAGCGCAACCGCGCAGATGATCGCCCAGCGCGCCGTCTCGGCCAGCACGTGCACGAGTTCACGCGCGTACCCGAACATGGAAAGCGACAGCACGATCAGGAAGCCGGCGCCTGTCCCGAGCCAGACCTCGAACTCGCCAAGGTGCGCGTCAACGGCCGCGAGCCAGGCGAGATAGGCGCCAAAGGCCGCAAGACCGAAGCGGACGAGCGCCTTGAGCACGATGCTGCCGGCGCGATGGTGATCGAACGGGACGTCGTTAGCGGCGACGGGTTCGGGGGGCGGCGCGGCCAAGTCCTCGCGCAGGCGCCGCCAGGCCTCCGCCTCCATTTCGGCGCGGACCTGCTGTTCCATCATCCAGGCGTCGCTGGCGAGCGCCGGGCGCGCGCGGGAAGCGGTCATCTACCCCTCCGGTCACCGCATCATGCGCCAACTGGGCGAGCCGGAAAATACCCTGCTTCAGCAACGAATTGAGGCCGCTGAACCCCGCCGCGAAGCTGTCACCGGGGCAAGGATTTATCATTTTTCGATAAAATTCCGCTTGACCGGAGGGCGCCTCATATCATTTATCGATAAACCGAGTTGGGCGGCTTCAGGGAGAATGACGTGAAGCAGTTTCTCATCACCGTTGGCGGGGTCCTCGTCGGCCTCGTCCTGTTTCTCTTCATCGGCCCGATGCTGCTGATCGCGGTGATCGCCGGCTCGATGGGCAGCGGCCCGCCTCAGCCGAACCACATGGTTCTGGCCCTCGACCTGCGTGAGGAAATGTCGGACCAACGCTCCAGCAACCCGTTCGCAGCGCTGGGAGAGTCCGCTTCGCTGCTCGACATACTCGGCAAGATCGATGCGGCGCGCACTGACGATCGGGTCGAAGGCATCTTCATCCGCGCGAACACCGGCGGCCTCGCCGCCTCGCAGGCCGAAGAATTGCGCGCCGCGCTTCAGGCGTTCCGTGAGGGCGGCAAGTTCGTCGTCGCGCACATCCAGAACGACGGCGTGCGCATGGGCATGCCGGGCTACACGGCTGTCGCCGACGCTGATGAAGTATGGCTGCAGGAGTCCAGCGAGTTCATGCCGATGGGCCTCTCGGCGGAGGTTACGTTCTTCGCGGACACGCTGCAGCGCTATCACATGCAGGCGCAGTTCGAAACGCGCGAGGATTATAAGACCGCCGCGCACTCGCTGACGCAGCGCACGTTCACGCCCCAGCACCGCGAGCAGATCACGACGCTGATGACGGCGCTTTACAACAACATGCTGACGAGCATCGCTGCGGACCGCGAAATTCCGCTCGACCAAGTGCGCACCGCGGTCGAAGCCACACCCTTCACCGCGCAGCGCGCGCGTGAACTGCGGCTGGTCGATCAAGTCGGCCGTCCGGAAGAAGCGGAACGCGCCGCTCTGGCGCGCGTCGAGAATTCCGAGATTATCGAGTTCAGCGACTACACGCCGCGCGCACGTTCCGGCGGACGCGTGATCGCGGTCGTGCAGGGCGAAGGCGCGATCGTCTCCGGCCCTGAAGATCACGATATCTTCAGCGACGAGAGCGCGATGAACAGCGACCGCATCGCCGAAGCGCTCCTCGATGCATCCGAAGACGAAGACGTCGCGGCCATCGTGTTCCGCGTCTCTAGCCCCGGCGGTTCAGTCGTCGCGTCCGACCAAATCTTGGCGGCTCTGCGCACGGCCCAGGAGCGCGGCAAGAAGATCGTCGTCTCGATGGGCGATGTGGCGGCCTCCGGCGGCTACTACGTCTCGGCTTACGCAGACGAGATCGTCGCCGCGCCCTCGACAATCACCGGTTCGATCGGCGTGCTCGGCGGCAAGCTGATCATTGGCCCTGCGTTCGACCATTATCTGTCGACCAACACCGAAACGATCACGGTGGGCTCGCCGATGGTAGAGATGTTCACGGCCGAACGCGGTTTCAACCAAGCCGAGCGCGCCGCCTTCTCAGGCTTCATCGATCGCGCCTACACGCAATTCCTCGGCCTCGTCGCCGAGGGACGCGACATGAATGTCGACCAGGTGCGTGCGATCGCCGGCGGTCGTGTGTGGACTGGTCAGCAAGCGCGCGAGCTAGGGCTGGTCGATCATGTCGGTGGCTTCCAGGTTGCGGTGGCGCGTGCGCGTGCGCTGGCCGGCATCGAGGAAGACGCGCGGGTGCAACTGCGCTTCTATCCGCAGGTCGAAAGCCCGTTCCAAGCGTTCGGCCGCCTGTTCGGCGCTTCGGGCGAGAGCGTCGAGGCGCTCGTTCGCCTCAACGCATTGCTCTCCGATCCCCGCACCCAGCGCGCGCTTGCCGCGCTGCGCGAAGAGGACGCGAGCGTGCGTGCTGAAAGCGAAGCGCCGCGCATCCGCTAAAGCGCTTCAAACTCCATAGCCTTCGAGGCCC
>JAEWNX010000168.1 GCA_023461135.1 Pseudomonadota bacterium | reverse complement strand
AATCCCCTCCCCCACGCCTCTTCGAACGGCAGCCCACACGCCTCCAGAAGACGGCGCGTTTCCCCTTCCGGATTGGCGACCAACTCTTCGTAGATCACGCGATGCACGCGCCCAGGCAGCACCGCATCGAAGTGCGCCATCAACTCCACGTACGCGGCATAGAACGCGCCGATGTCTTCCAAATCGTACGCGAAGGTCTGCCCTGTCGCCCAATGCTGCTTGAAGTTGGAGAGCCCGCACGCCAGCGGATGGCGGCGCACGTCGACGATGCGCGCGTTCGGCAGAATGAGCTGGATCAGCCCGGTCTGCGTAAAGTTGTTCGGCATCTTGTCGATGAAGAACGGCGCGGATGTCTTCCGGAACACGCGCGCGCGGTCGAGATACTCCTGTCCCAGCGCGGTGAGCTGCTGCGCCGTCATCTCCGACAGCTTCTCCGGATAACGCCCGTCGCGGCCTAGGCGCTTGGCCATCGCCATCAGCTCGATCAGCTCCATTGTGCCTTCGACCTGCGAGTGGCTGGCGAGAATTTGTTCCACCAGCGTAGAGCCCGATCGCGGCATGCCGACGATAAAGATCGGATCCCTCGCCTGAACGCCCGCGCCCTTAAGGTCCTCGAAAAACCTCGCGGTGAAAACCGCACGCGCGCGGCGCGTCTCCTCGCTCTTCTCGTTCCGGTCGTGCGGATGGCGCGCGCGGCGCGCGGCGTTTGCCTCGCTATAGGCGCCGAAAGCCTGTTCGAAATCTCCCTCGTCCTCGATCGCTTTGGCCAAGGCGAACAACAAGGCTGTCCTGTCATCGCTGGGACGAAGGCCCCCCAGATGCTCGCGCATATCGGCGACGTCGGACGGCGCAAATTTGAAAGTCTTTAGATTGGCGAGCCCCCAATAGGCTTCGCCCACCTGCGAGTTCAGCTCAATGGCGCGCTTATAAGCTGCTTCGCAATCCTCGCGTCGTCCAAGCGTGCGCAGCACGTTGCCATAAGCCGACCATGCGCCGCCTTGCTTCGGGTGCGCTTCGAGCAACGTTTCTAGGCACGCCGCCGCGGCTTCGAATTCGCCAAGCCGCGCCAGGATCTCCGCCTTGAGGTTCAGGTATTCGAGCCGCGTCGGCTCGTTTGAGAGCAGAACATCGACCTGCTCCAAAGCTGGCGGCAGCCGGTGATCGTGCAGCAGCACCATCGCCAGCCCGTAGCGCCCAAGAGCAAAGGATGGCGCACGCTCCAGCGCGGCGCGCAGCAGCGCCTCGGCTTCCTCGTAACGGTCGGCCGCCGAGAAGAGTTCGGCGAGATGCCGCAGCGCGAGGACGTCGCCAGGAAAGAGCGCAAGCTGCTTCGAAAGCGCGCGCTCAGCTTCTGCGGCGTCTCTGCGCTGCAACGCGGTCAGCGCCTGATGCACTAGCGGCTCGAACACCTTTGCGCTGAGGTGGCGCAGATACACCTGCTCGGCGCTCCCGGGATCGCCCATGGCCCAATACTGATCGCCGATCGCGCGCCAAAGTCCTGGCAGCTCGATGACGCCTGCAAGCTTGTTCAGCTCCGCCAACGCCTCTGCGTGCCGGCCCAGCCCCGCCATCGACAGCGCGTACTCGTAGCGCGCGCCCGGCCAATTCGGATTGTCCAGCGCGATCATCCGCGTGATCTCGAACGCGCTGGCATTGTCGCCTTGCAGGCGCAGCGCGCCGGCAAGCAGCAGGCGCGCGCTCGGGTCATCGGACTGCTTTAGCGCCTTGCGGCACAGCTTTTCGCTGCGCGCGGGCTCGCTGTGAAGCAGCCTGAAAGCCTCCGCAAGGTCGTTCGATTGAACCAACGTCACTCTCGCTCCGGTCCGCCGTTCACGCGCGTTCGGCGAGAAGCTCGGGCAGCCATGCCGGCTCGGGCTGATCGAGGTCGTAGTATTCGAAGATGAGATGGATGCGGTCGCTCGTGCTTTCGTTGGCCCCCGCGTGCACGCCCATATTGTTCACTTCCGCCGCTTCGCCTTCCGGCAAATGGTAGCCGACGCCATCGACGAAGAACGTCACCTTCTCGTTGGTCTGCAGCGGCACGTGGATCTTGTGCGGCCACTTCGCTGACGGATTGGCGTCGCGGTGCGGATGGATGACGCCGCCGGCCGCCATGCGCGCCAGCATGATGCGCGGATAGGCGCCGCGCGCATACTTGTAGGGCGCTGTCGCCTGCGCCATCACCGGCTCAAGCAGCGCGCGCCATTGGCTCCACAGCTCCCGGTCATAGGACCGGCGCCAATCGTCCGGATCGCTGACGAAGCGGAACACGATATGCCGCGTATGCCCGAGCGCCTCGTAGCGGTTCGGTTTGGCGCTGTTTTCCGCATTCCAGATGTCGTCCGGAATCTTGGCCACAGCCTCACGCAGCGCGGCGATGTCCACCGGCCCGAGCCGGCGCACCGTCTGCGTCTTGCGCGGATTGGACTCCATCCTCATGCAGCGCCTTCCTCGAACGAATAGCCGAACAGCTCGATGTCGCGCCGGTAAAACTCGGCCACGCCGTCGATCAGCTCCCGGTCATAATACTCCCGATAATCGTTCCGGCGAGTGCTGTTGACCTTCTCCAACTGCTCGCTGGGTATGCCGATCCGCTGGCAGATCGCGTCGTAGGACGCCTGCATGTGCTCCACTCGCCCGACGGTATCGGCCAATAGCTCACCCTGCCCGTCCGTTAGAAAGGTGTGCTGCGGAAAGTAGAGCAAGTGGTCCGTGGGCCGATCCTTGAACAGGAAATGCCGCATCACGTCCTTTGGCCGCTGCTCGAACGCGGAATCCTCGCGCGTCATGAACGCGCAATAGGAGATGAACCGGTCCCAGGGATTGCGGACGAACGCGAACTTGAAATAGCGCGCGAACGCCTCTTCCCCGATGAACGGGCGAATCTGGGCAAGGCTGATATGGCCATGCCCGATATTGGCGATCGGCGGATAAGGCAGCCGGCTCTGCACGAAAAGCCCGACCTGCTCGCCATCGCCCGGCCCCAGATGCGCCCGCAGCGCCCGGCGGACGGAGTGCGTCCCTGTTTTCGGGATCGCCGCGAAGATGAAGCCGTGCCGGTGGGAAATGATCATGCCGCCCTGTCCGGCGCCGAGCATGCAGCACGGCGCAGACCCCCTGACCAGCCTCTTGGGCGCCGCACCTGCAGGCTCCCGAGACCCCGGGCCCCTTATGGCCGGCGGCGCGCCTGGCCTATAAGCGCGCCATGGCGCTCCTTTCTCTCGAGCGGGTCCGCGAAGGCTTGCTCGGCGATCCTTCCATCTACCCGCAGAACATGGACCTCATGCGTGAGGCCATTCTTTTCCTGCACCTGGACCGCGTCGACTTCCATGCGGCCTCCTTCCTCGACGACCGGATTGTGACGCCGCAGACCCAAGGGCGATGGGTTCGCTTCGCCGAACTCGCGCCGTGGATGGAGGG
>JAEWNX010000167.1 GCA_023461135.1 Pseudomonadota bacterium | reverse complement strand
GGCATCATGAACATCATGCTGGTGTCCGTCACTGAAAGGACACGCGAAATCGGCCTGCGCAAAGCGCTTGGGGCGCGTCAGGCAGATATTTTGCATCAGTTCGGGTTAGAAGCGGTGGCGCTATCTGTCGCGGGCGGAGCGATCGGTCTTGTGCTTGGCGTGCTTGGCGCCTGGTTAATGACTTCACTATTTAACCTGCCCTTGGTGATAGCCCCGCAAAACGCGATCATGGCGATCGCGTTCTCGGGTCTGGTGGGGGTTCTGTTCGGCGCCTATCCGGCCTGGCGGGCAGCGAGACTCGATCCGATCGAGGCGCTGCGGCGAGAATGAGGAAGAAGTTCTCATGCGTGGTTTGATCGTCTCTCTCGTGGCGTTGGCGGCCCTGATGCCCGGGACGGTCGCGGCCGATACGCTGACCGAAGCGATGGTGTCGGCGGCGGAGTCCAATCCGACGCTCGCGGCGCAGCGTGCGCGGCTCCGCGCCACCCGTGAAGCGCTGCCGCAAGCTTGGGCGGAGGCCTTGCCGCAATTGTCGATCACCGGCTCGGCGGTGCGCAGCGATCGGGAAAGCGACGCGCCGTCGCCTCTGGATGGCGTCAATTCAGATTGGAACGCGTCCGCAAGCGCGTCTCAGTTGCTGTTTGGCTCGGGCCGCGTGCTTGCTTCCACGCGCGCAGCGCGCGCACAAATCCGCGGCGCGGTGGCAGACTATGACCAGACCCTGCAGACGCTGCTGCTCGATGTGACGCGCGCCTACGCCGATGTGCGTCAGTCCCAGCAGATCGTCGCCGCGCGCGAACAAACGGTTTCCAACCTGACGCGCTTGCTTGAATACGCTCAGGCGCAGTTCGATGCGGGCGTGGTCACGCGCACCGACGTCGCACAATCGCAGGCGCGCTTGGCGCAAGCGCGCACGTTGCTGGTGCAGGCGCAAGGTCAGCTCGCCGCGTCCGTGCAAGCGTATCTGCGCCTTGTCGGGCGTCCGCCGAGCGATTTGCAGCCCCCGGCGCGCGCGCAAGGCTTGCCGCCGCAACTCGACATCGCGCTCGATACCGCGGGGCGCCAGAGCCCCGTGCTGCGCAGCGCAGTCGCCGATACCGAACTAGCGGACGCGAATGTCGATGTCTCCTCCGCGCAGGGCCGTCCCCGCGTGACGTTGGAAGCCGGGCAATCCATCGGCGCCGATTTTGATGACGACACGACAGAATCCGTGACCGACACCGTCGGCGTGCGCGTGTCGGTGCCCATTTTCCAGGGCGGCGTGGTTCGCTCGCGCACCCGCCAGCAGCGCGCGCTGCGCGCCGCAGCCAATCTCGATCTCGCTGCTGCGCAACGCCTTGTGCAGGAGAACGTGACGAATTCCTGGACTGGTCTCGCCAGCGCCCGCGCTGCGGTGGAATCCGCGCGCGAGCAGGTGGAGGCGGCCGAACTCGCCTACGAGGGCGTGCGGCTCGAACAGGAAACGGGTTTGCGCGCGACGTTCGAGGTGCTGGAGCAGGAGCAGAACCTGCTCGACGCGCGCCTTGCCCTCGCGCAGGCCGAGCGCGACCTCGTTGTCGCGGAACGCCAATTGCTCGCATCGGTTGGATCGCTCGGCGTGCCGGAAACGGCCGGCAGCGAACCCCCGCGCGACGACGGCCTACGCGGCCGCTAGCAGCGCACGCCCATCGCCGCTACACAACACGAGCGGAGTGGCGATGAGCGAAGTCTGGAAAAACTGGTCCGGCAGCGTGACGGCGCGTCCGCGCGCGTTCGCGCGGCCGAAGTGCGAAGCCGAACTCGCCCAGATCGTCACGCGCGCCGCGAACGTGCGCGTGGCCGGCGCCGGACATTCGTTCATGCCCCTGTGCGAAACGGATGGCGTGCTCATCTCGCTCGCTGACCTCGAAGGCGATATCGAACTCAGCGGCGATGGAACAACAGCGTGGGCGCCCGCCGGCTGGAGTTTGGCGAAGCTCACCGCCACGCTTTGGGACCGAGGCGTCTCGCTGATCAACCAGGGCGACGTGAACCCCCAAGCGCTCGCCGGCGCGATCGCAACCGGCACGCACGGCACGGGCGCCGAACTCGGTTCGCTTTCGACGGCGGCGCGCGCCTTCCGGCTCATGCTGGCCGACGGCGCCGTCGTCACCTGCAGCAGGACCGAGCGCCCAGATTTGTTCGAAGCCCAGCGCTTGTCGCTCGGCTTGCTCGGCGTGGCAACGCGCATCGAAGTCGAAGTGACGCCTGCCTACTGCCTCGAGGAACGTGTGGAATCGCATCATATCGACGCTGTCGCGGAACGCTGGGACGATCTCGCGCGCGCGAACCGTCACGTTGAGTTCTGGGTATTCCCATACGGCGATCAGGTCATCCTGAAGACTCTCAATCCCGCGCCGGAGGAGGGGCCGCTCAAGCGCACCAGCGACGTGGACGATCGCGCCTTCGGCGTTATCTGCGAAATCTGCGCGGCGTTGCCGTTCCTCACGCCGTCCCTGCAGCGCATGATCGTGCGCGAGGGCGTACGCCAACGCCGCGTCGGCCCGGCTCATCGCATTTTCCCGTCCGAGCGGAATGTGCGGTTCGAGGAGATGGAGTACGAATTGCAGCGCGCGGACGCTTGGCCGGCCTTGCGCGAAGCGATCGGCTGGATCCGCAAGAAGCGTTTGCCGGTGACGTTCCCATTCGAATTCCGCCTCGTCGCCGGCGACGACATCTGGCTCAGTCCGTTCAACACCGGCCCCGGCGCCTCGATCTCGATGCATCAATACGCAAAGATGGCCTGGCGCGATGTGTTCGCCGAAGGCGAGCGCATCTTCCGCGCGCATGGCGGACGCCCGCACTGGGCCAAGCGCCACACGCTGACGTCAGCCGATGTGAGCGCGCTTTACCCGAACGCCGCCCGTTTTCGCGCAGTTCGGGACGCACACGATCCGCACGGCAAGTTCGCGAACGCGCATCTCGCTTCGCTGTTTGGCCCTGAGCGCGCGCGGGAGGCGGCGTGATGGGCGATCTGCATCGTCACCTGATCGGCCGGCAGGGCGCGCGCCAGGAGTTGAACACGCCGGTCCTGGTGCTCGATCGCCAAGCGCTCGGGCGCAACATCGCGGCCATGGCCGCGTTCGCGCGCAAGAGCGGGATTGCACTGCGTCCGCACGCAAAGACGCACAAGAGCATCGACATCGCGCGTTTGCAGATGGAGGCGGGCGCCGTCGGCGTGTGCTGCGCCAAACTCGGCGAGGCCGAAGCGTTGGCGGAGGGCGGCATAGAGGCGATCCTCATCACCTCTCCCGTCGTGACGCCACAGGCCATCGAACGGCTGATCGCGCTCCATGCGCGTATCGCCGGTCTCCGTCTCGTCGCCGATCACCCCGACAACGTCGATGCGCTTGCGGCCGCTGCGAAGGCTAGCGGCAAGCCTCTGCCGGTGCTGGTCGATATCGATCCAGGCATTCGCCGCACCGGTGTTGCCTCGCCTGAAGCGGCTGTCGCGCTGGCGCAACGTATTTCGCGCCAGTCCGCGTTAAGGTTTGCCGGGGTGCAGTATTATTGCGGCGTGCAGCAGCACCTCGAATCGTATGCAGAGCGCCGCGCCGCCATTACCGAGCGCACCGCTTATCTCCGTATTGTGCTGGAAGCTCTGCGCAGTGCAGGTTGCGCGCCCGACGTTGTCACCGGCGGCGGCACCGGCACGCACCGCATTGACGCCGAACTCGGCGTTCTGACCGAGCTTCAAGCCGGCTCCTACGTGTTCATGGACCGTCAGTACAACGATTGCGATCTCACCGGCGACGGGACCAGCCCGTTCGAGACCTCGCTCTTCGTCGACACGCGCGTGATCAGCGCCAATCACACGAGCATGGCCACGGTCGACGCAGGCTTCAAAGCCCTCTCCACTGACGGCGGCGCGCCCAACGTGGTCGATGGGGCGCCTTCAACGTCGATGTTCGTGTTCATGGGCGACGAACACGGCGCCCTGATCGCGCCGGACCACACATTCCGTCTCGGTGACCTCGTCACCCTCACGGTCCCCCACTGCGATCCCACCGTGAACCTTTACGACGCCTACCATGTGTTCAAAGAGGGCGCGCTGACCGATATCTGGCCGATCTCCGCGCGCGGCGCATCGCGCTGAACCTTGGAGCGGGCAGGGGGGATGGAACCCCCGACATTCAGCTTGGGAAGCTGACGTTCTACCTCTGAACTATGCCCGCGACGCGGTCGAGAGATAACGGCTCTTGTCGCTTGTGCAAGGGGCGGCCGCCGCGCTCGGTAATCGCGCGCGCACAGGTCCGATTTCGTGATCTTATCCGCGTTGCCAAGCGACGCGGGTGTGGCTTCGCGATAGAAGCGGATCACATTGACTACGGAGCACACGCCGATGGCTGACGAGAAAGCGCTGACCGCCGCGGAGCGGCAAAGGGCGATCGCTCTTTCGCGATGGGAGGGCGAGGGTGGCGCCCTGGGCCCGTCCACCCAACCGGCCCAGGCGCTCGATGAAACCGAACTGCGGATACTGACCCGGCTAGGCGCCGCGCTGCTTATCGAATGGCAATCCGTCCCGGCGGAGGTGCAACAGGCGATCTTCTCGCGCGCCAAGGCGCTGCGCGCGGCCACCGACAGCGCCCGCGTGAAGGACGAACTCGCGCGCTTCCTGCATGCGCACCAGGATCGCTAGCGGGCGTTCCACATTGTGCGATCAATCAGCCATCAGGAAGTGGCCGTGCATCGCGGCGATGGGCTGGCTGCGTTCGTTCTGCCAGGCTTCGGCCTGCACGTTGGCGATGCGGCGGCCGATCTTGACGACGCGAGCGCGGGCGTAAGTGTCGACGGGTTTGCCTGAGCGCAGATAGTCGACGCCGATATCGATCGTCTTGGCGAATGTCTCACTCTTGGAGGCGATCGCGAGCTGTGTGATCGCCGTCAACTCCATCAGTGCGCCGACGACGCCGCCATGCAGCGCGGGCAAGAGCGGATTGCCGACAAGGTGTTCGCTGTATGGCAGTATCAGCGTCAGTTCATCGCCCTTGAGTTCGGCGCGCACGCCAAGGAAGCCCGCGTACGGAATCCGCGCGAGCGCTGTGGTGAGGCGCTCCTGCGGGCTCATGGTTTCTTCTCGCGCAGATTGGCGCCCATTTTCGTCTGCGTGTTGAGCATGAACGCCGCGGCCGCGTTTGCGATCGGATTGTCGGGGCTATCCTCGTAAGCGACAGCGCGTACGAACGCGACGTTCTTGCCGATCTTGTAGCAATGCGCTTCGGCGAGCACATCGCGGTTGGGTTTGGCGCCGCGCATGTAATCGATGCGGAGGTCGATGGTCGCGACAGTGGTGGGCTCGCGCATCGCCAGCACGGCCGCCATGCCGCAGAGCTGATCGAGGAAAGTGGTGATTACGCCGCCGGCGATGACGCCCGTCTCGGGATCGCCCACGAATTCGGGCTTGTACGGCGCGCGCCCCCACACCCTCGCGCCTTCGAGCTTGGTCACTTCAAGCCCAAGCGCGCGCCCCTGCGGCGTCCACTGCATCATCGCCCGCACCCGGGCGAGCGCGTCTGGCCCTTGCCCGTAATCGCCTTTCGGCGGATCGCCGCTGCTCATGAGGCCTGCTAGCAGTGGGCCCGCTCGCGCGCTATGCGCCTTAAATTGACGAAACGTCATTTTTCTGGCGCTATGGTCCAGGGATTCCGTACGGAGCGGGTATGAGCGAGACAGCGGCGGTCGAGCCGGTTGGCAAACGCGAGAAAACCAAGGCCGCGAACCGGCAGGCGATCCTGATCGCCGCACGGCGCGTGTTCGCGCAGCTTGGCTATGACGCTGCGACAGTGCGCGACATCATTCGCGGCACCGACCTCGCGTCAGGCACCTTCTACAACTACTTCCGCTCCAAGGAGGAAGTGTACGAAGCGTTGGCCGACGATAGCGCGGCGCGCTTTCGCCCCATCCTCGTCAATGCGCGTGAGGAGGCCAGAGGTTTCGAGGACTATTTGCTTGCGGCCTTTCGCGCCTATTTCCGCTTCATCGTGGAGGACAATCTGACCGAAGGCCGGCCCATCGACGAACGGTTGCCGCATGTGAGGCTCGACACGCCTGAGACGAAGGCGGTCTATCAGGAAGTGCGCCAGAGCCTGGAAGAAGCGATGGCGGGCGGCCAGGCGCCGGCCGTCGATGCTGATTATCTCGCTTGCGCCTGCATCGGAATCGCACAGGAGGTCGGTTCTGCCATGTTGCGCCGCGCGCCTCCCGATGTAGAAGCGGCAGCCGTGTTCGCGACCGGGCTTGTCCTCAAAGGCCTTGCTGGCGCGCCCCACACGGCCTGATCTCGGAGACGTGATTCTTGTCCTGGCTGCGCAAAGCGCTCGTCCATCTTGCTTTGTCTCGTTCGACCGAGAGCCTGCTTAAGGCTTCGGGTGGCGAGCCGCGCACCGTGCGCGGCATGACGT
>JAEWNX010000166.1 GCA_023461135.1 Pseudomonadota bacterium | reverse complement strand
GTAATAGACCACCGGGTGCCCCAGCGCTCCGCCCCCGCCATCGCACTTCACGCGACGTGACCTCACGCTGATCACTTCCGGCGGCGGCAGCGCATCGGCGTCGCCCGGCGTCGACTGGTCCGTTCGCGGATTGTGGGGCAGCTTGGTCATTTCTCGGCGGATTGGGTTGAAGGGCCTCGAATGCGCTCGTACCTAGAGCGCATCGCGCGCCCGCGCAATCGCCGCCAAGGCTTTCATGCTCGCTCCGCAATCGCCGCCCGAATTCGCGATCGAAGCCCGCGGCCTCGACAAGGTTTATCGCGGCCAGGGCAAGGCGGCGCCGATGCACGCGCTGAAGAGCATCGACCTCGCCATTCCGCGCGGGTCGTTCTTCGGCTTGCTGGGGCCCAACGGCGCGGGCAAGTCGACATTCATCAATATCCTTGGCGGGCTCGTCATCAAATCGGGCGGCACAGCTTCGATCTGGGGCCACGACATCGACGCCGATCCGATGAATGCGCGCGGCGCCATCGGCATCGTGCCGCAAGAGATCAACATCGATCCGTTCTTCACGCCGGCCGAGGCGCTCGAGATTCAGGCCGGCTATTATGGCGTGCCGAAGGAGGAGCGGCGCACCGAGGAGATTTTGCGCGCCGTCGGGCTTTGGGAGAAGCGTGAGGCGTATGCGCGCACGCTCTCCGGCGGCATGCGCAGGCGCCTGTTGGTGGCGAAGGCGATGGTGCACGCCCCGCCCGTGATCGTGCTCGACGAGCCGACGGCGGGCGTCGATGTCGAGCTGCGCCGCCAGCTTTGGGAGTATGTGCGCTCGCTGCACGCGCGCGGCGTGACCATCGTGCTGACGACGCACTATCTCGAAGAGGCGCAGGCGCTCTGCGACACCATCGCGATCATCCATCATGGCCAAGTGATCGCCTGCGAGCCGACGCCGAACCTGATCGGGCGGCTCGACCGCAAGACGCTGGTGGTGACGCCGCAGGCGCCGATCAGCCTGCCATTCAAGGGCTTCGAGGACGTGACCTTCGCCATGCGTCCGTCCGGCGCGTTCGCCGTGACCTACAGGACAAGCGAGCATTCTGTTGAGGAGATGCTCGACCGCGTGCGTGCGGCGGGTGTTGCGATCAAGGACCTTTCCATCGACGAGCCCGATCTGGAGGACGTATTCGTCGAACTGACGACAGCGCGCGCATAACGCGCCATTGCATAGAGGAGCGTAACAATGGCCCGTCCCCTCTCTGAAGCTCCGGAAATCGACTTTGATCCCGGCGGCGAGATCGATCCGCACGCGTACTTGAAGGCGATGCGCGAGCGGACGCCGATCGCCCGCACGCCGATGGGGCTGGCGATCGCGCTCCGGCACCGGCACCTCGAACTGGTCACGAGCGATGCGACGCGCCAACTCGAGACCGAGACCAAGGTGATGCAGGGCATCACCGATGGGCCGATCTGGGACATCACGACGACGGGCATGCTGCTGGCCAACGGCGAGACGCATGCGCGCCGGCGCGGGCCGGTGGCCAAGACGTTTGCGTTCAAGCTGATGGATGCGATGCGGCCGAAGGCTGCGGCGCTGGCGGCGGAATTGGTGGAGTCGCGCATCGGCGCGGGGCCGATCGATTTTGTCAACGAGATTGCGGCGCAGATTCCGGCGCGCATCATCGCGGACATTCTCGGCATTCCGCGCAGCGATCTGCCGGTGTTCATGCAATGGATCGCCGACACGGCGGCGTCGCTGGGCTTCATCGATCTGGAACGGCGCGCGCAGATCGAGAAGAGCCTGATTGAATTCAACGCCTATGTCGAAGATCTGCTGGAGCAGCGCCGCCGGGCGCCGCGGGACGATTTCCTCAGCAATTACGTTCGTACGACGTCGAGCGAAGGCGCGCTGTCGGACGCCGAGATTCGCACGCAGATTTTGGGGCTCATTCTGGCCGGCTCCGACACGACGCGCGGCTCGCTGTGCCTGACGCTCGCGCATTTGCTGCAGCACCCCGAGCAATGGCGTGCGTTCTGCGCCGATCCGGACGGGCTGAAGAAGGGCGTCGTCGCGGAGGGCTTGCGCTACGATCCGATCATTTCCGGCATTCCGCGCGTGGCCAAGCAGGATCTGGAAATCGACGGCTATGTCGTGCCCGCAGGCACGCCGATCGCGGTGTCCCTGCTCTCGGCGCAGCGCGATCCGGAGGTTTATGCCGATCCGGACCGGTTCGACATTCACCGCACCGACCATCCGCGCTGGCATCCGATCTTCGGCGGCGGCGCGCATCGCTGCCTTGGCGAAGCGCTGGCGAAGGCGGAGATGGAAGAGACGCTCGCCACGATCGCGCGGCTGGCGCCGAACACGGCGCTGATCGGCGATGTGCCGAGACCGGCGGCGGGCGCGATCCGTCAGGTGGGCGAGATGCGCGTGGCGTTCGCTCGATAGCGCGCAGCCTGCGCGAGCGGCGCGATCCGCTCTGTTTTCGCAAGTGCGCTCTCAAGCGGGAGAGCAAGGACGCGCTTCGACTGAAGCTTCTCAACAAAGTAGTGCTGGGGTTTGCCGAAGCGCGCCCTCGCGCGGAATGTTTGTCGCCGGCGCAAGCTTGAGGCGTTCTGGGCCGCGTCAGGGGACCATACGTTGATGAGACAGCTTGCCGGCGGGGACTGCTCCCCCTGACCTCGACC
>JAEWNX010000165.1 GCA_023461135.1 Pseudomonadota bacterium | reverse complement strand
GGTTAGGAAGGTCCTGCAGGTTTCAGAGGCCAATTCTTCCATCGTGCGCGAAGCGCGCGCTGCATCCCATATGAGGACATCGTTCCCATCGACCGTCACGATGCGAATGCCATCGCGGCTATAAGAGCCGCCGCGACCTCGCAAGTGCGCCAACTCGACCTGATTGCGCCAATCCCAAATCCGCACGACACCATCGCGCCCCGATGTAGTCAGCCTATCACCTGCTTGATTGAACGCGACGACATAAGCCGTCTCCGGATGGGCAAGGCGAACGATCACCTGCCAATCGTGAGTATCGATGACCTGCACTCTGGTGTCACTCCAATCCGATGTCGCCATGTATCGCTCGTCCCTCGAGAACACCGAGTGGTTCAACACCGAATTCCCCGTCTGCTGCGAGTTGAACTCACTCCCCGCTACACGCCACATCCGCACGCCGCCGTCATAAGAGGTGTGCGTTCTCAACCACGTCCCCCCGGGGCTGAAGATGGCGCTGCTCACATCGTATTGCTGAGATGGCAAAGTTCGAAGCGTCTCCCCGTCGGAAACAGACACGAGGAGCGCTGACGTCCCGGCTGCCGCAGCGATCCTCGCGCCGTCCGGTGAAAACGACACACTCCGGATAGCGCCAAGCTCGCTGCGCACTTCGCGATCCAAACGTCCCGTGGCGTCCCAGATGCGCAGCACGCCGTCCGGGGACGTCGTTGCAACGCGATCGCCCGTTGGCGAAAGATAAGCGCCGCCCTCGTCGCCGCCGCAGGCGCAACGAATCTCCCCAACGAGCCGCCCGTTCCGCGCGTCCCAGACGCGAGGCACCCTGTCGAGTGCGAAGGTCAGGAAGCGCGCGCCCGTCCGGTCGAAGTCCGCATCGGCGTTCTCTCCGACAGTCAAGGATCTGATCAGGACCCCGTCGGTGACGTCCCACAAGCGAGCGGTTTCGCGCGTCACCGTCAGCACATGACGATTGTCAGGACTGAGGAGCGCGTTCGGCCGCTCTTCGTGGCTAAGCACGACGGGTTCGCCATGCAGAACGCGCGTGAGAACCGCCTGATAGAGATACCGGTGCTCCGGCGCGATACGCCACCCCGCGAGCGCGTACCGTGCAGCGCGCATCCGATTGCTGGCGCCAAGCGCGGTCGCGGCGCGCTCCGCGAACACCGGGCCAGAGGTACGTGCGAGATTCGTTTGCGCCGCGGCGGCGCGCTCACCTTCAGCGGCGGCGCGCGATTGCTGTTCCGCAGATTGAAGCGCGAACCAAATCGCGCCGGTGGCGAGCGCTGCTGTGACGAGTGCGGTCGCGCTGACGGCGCCGAGCGTGATGAACCGCCTACGGCGCTCTCTTTGCGCGATCTTGTCGAGTGCCACGCCTAGCAGCCCGGC
Organism: Pseudomonadota bacterium; assembly: GCA_023461135.1. GTDB lineage: Bacteria > Pseudomonadota > Alphaproteobacteria > Caulobacterales > Aquidulcibacteraceae > Vitreimonas. Next base: position 1,479 of record JAEWNX010000165.1, on the reverse strand, counting down.
AATGACCTTCATCCGCCCTGTATCGCGGCCATCTCCAATCACCTTTTTGGTTGGGAGCTTGATTGATCTGAGATCAGCGGCGAGCAGCCCCCGGCCACGAAGCGCCGGCGGAAAATAGGAAAGTTCGACGTCACCGGTGTCCGGCAGGCCCGCCGCAATCACCGGGAAGATTCGTTCACCGCGGCCTAGCGCGAGAAACGTCTCAACCTCGCGATTGACCCAGATGCTCGCTGCGGCGGCAGGACTACACAGCACAATAAGGCTTTCGCTGTCCCGCAGCGCCGCTTCGATCCGTTCGGTGAGTTGACCGCCGCCCGACATGTCCGTGCGGTCGCGAAAGACGGGATGCAGTTTATCGGGAACGGCGCCGAGCGCGCCTTGAACGCCCACCAAAGCGCGCGGCGTTCTGTACGTGTCGATCTGACGATGCAGCCAGTTGGCGACCTGGTCGTCGGCCCGGCAATAGCTGAAGAAGGCGCGATACTGCATGCCCAACCCGCCCGCCGATAATGCGTTAGCGCGATCAGCGGCTCAAGCAAATTAGGTCAGCCTGGAAGCGTCACACGCAGCAGCGCGCCCCGCTCGGCATCGAGGATCGCGATCTCGCCGCCGTGGGCGCGCGCGATGGAGCGCGCCGCGGCAAGGCCTAGCCCAGCGCCGCGCGTGCCTTCCTCATTCAAACGTACGAAGGGTTCGAAGACGCTTTCGCGCTGCGCCTCCGGGATGCCCGGGCCGTCGTCCTCAACGTCGATGATGACCACATTCTCCTCGCGCGCGAGCTTGATGCGCGCACTGGCGCCGTACTTCAGCGCATTATCGATCAAATTCGAGAACAGCCGCTTCAGGCCCAGCGACTGGCCCGTGATCACCACGCGGTCGTCGCCCGCAAAACTGACATTGCGTCCCGCTTCGGCGTGATCGTCCGCGATGCTCTGCAAGAGCGCGGACAGATCAAGACGCACACGCGCCTCCTCCGCGGGATCGTCGCGGGCGAAGGCGATGAAGCTGGCGACCAGCGCTTCGACTTCCTCGATCTCCTTGGCCATCTTCTCGCGCTGTTCGGGCGCCGCGTTCTCCGCGGTGAGCCGAAGGCGCATCAGCGGCGTGCGCATGTCGTGGGCGACGGCGGCGAGCGTTTTGGTGCGGTCAGCGATCAGCGCGCGCAAGCGCGCCTGCATCGTGTTCACCGCGCGCGCGGCGCCGCGGAGCTCGCGCGGGCCTTCCTCGCGCACCGGCTCGCTTTGCGGATCGACGCCGACGGCCTGCACCGCTTCGGAGAAATTGCGGATCGGGCGCGTCAGGCGGCGAGCGAACCACACCGCCAGCAGCGACAGCACCAAAAGCGTGCCGCCGATAATCAAGGTCGCGCGGCCGATCCAAGAGAGCTCGGCCCAGTTGCGGCCCTGGCGCATCACCAGCCAGCGGCCGTCCGGCAATTGCGCGCCGATCTCGAACCCGGAGATGAGCACGACGCCGGGC
>JAEWNX010000164.1 GCA_023461135.1 Pseudomonadota bacterium | reverse complement strand
CGTGTTGCACGAAGCCAGCATCACAACCGCGAGGGCTGCGAAGACCATATGAATTTTCATTTTGTGTTGCCCTTGGAGCGTTCGCTCCAGCCCGTGCGATGACGATACATCACCCGGTCACGGTCCGCCGATTGTCAGGAGACGCCGAACCAATGCGCGACTTCGATTGAGTGTTCCATCAATACGTCGCACGGCGGTATTTTGCGCCTGGGCGGTGAGTCGGTCAGCGCAACAAGTCGTGAATGGTCAAAACAGCACATCGATGCCTGGCGGAAGGGCCTAGGCTCGATCTAATCCCGAGCAGGAAGGCGCGCCTATCTCAGTTACGCCGCGCGGGACACGCACTTGTTGCGTCCCCGAAGGGTTTTTCATGACTTATGCTCTTTCCGTGCGCCCGCGCACGCCGCTGGCGCGCGCGCCGCCCGTGCTGCCAGCAGCGCATTGTGGCCGGCGCGCTCGTGCTTTCGACGCCGATCTGGTCGCGCTGCTTCCGAGTCTGCGCGCCTACGCACTCTCGCTCTGCAGGAATGGCGCACTCGCCGATGATCTTGTTCAAAGCGCCTGCACCGGCGCCATGGCGAACGCGGCGTCATTCCAGGTTGGCACAAGCATGCGAGCGTGGCTCTTCACGATTCTGCGCAATCAATACTTCTCGATCCTGCGCAAACGCCGGCGTGAGGTAGAGGATGCCGATGGAAAATCGGCCGAGCGGCTGACGGTGGGCCCAAGGCAGGACGATGCGGTGGACCTGCAAGAGACGTTGCGCGCCTTGCGCAAGCTCACGCCCAAGCACAGCAACTTGCTCATGTTATTGGGTCCAGGCGGGCTCACGTACGACGAAGCGGCGCAAGAGAGCGGGTGCGAGATGGGCACGATCAAGAGTCGCGCAAGTCGTGCGCGCAGACGCCTCTCAGAAATCATCTCTGAAGCCGGGCGCGCTGTAGCGCCGGCGTCCACGATGGCGGGTGCGCTATCTGATGCATCTGAAAATGTTGGGCTCCATTGATTGTGGGTGCTCGCGCACCCAGGTGCAATAGGCTGGTCCGCGCAATTGCTCCGCCCAGCCAATGAGCCGACCTGACGCGAGGGCCTGCGCCCATTGCTCGGTCAGGCGTTTCAGATGAACCAAAAATGGATGCTGGTCGCAAACGGGCACGTGCGGTGCGTTCCGTCTGCCCCTTGCCGCCGCGCGAAATCCCCGCGGGGGCGATCGAGCGGGGAGGCACGACAATGAACCTGCCGAAAGCCGAGACCTTGGCTTCATGGGAGAACGAAGGCGGTTCGACTGCGCCGCCGCAACACTCCGCGACTTTGCTCGGAGGGACCACACAAGGCGCCATGGATAAGGGCGCTGAGGAAATGACGCGAGGCGCCGACGCCGGGATCTCCGACACACACACGTTGACGGTGATGCGCTCGTCTCTCCTGCTGCTCGTTCCTGCTCTTGGCGTCCTGGCAGTTTTCTGGGGATTCCTGGCCGGAAGCTCGCCGCCATGACCCCGCTCACGCACCGGACGGCGCTGGGAACAGTGGCCGCGCTTGCAGTACTCACGGCTGCCTGCGCGCCAGCGGTAGCTCCGCCAACGCCCGTTGCTCTCGCGCAGGACGAAGATGATCGCCCTCAAGCGGCGGGCATCACAGCCGGTGGGCCGATCAGCTATCTGGTGAACTTCAGACCTTCGCACGCGTTGGGGCGGGCGCAAGCATTGCAGAGCGCCGGCCATTACGATGAAGCCGAACTGCTGGCCGGCGTGACATTGAGAAATGACGCCAGCTTGCGCGGGTTGTGCTTCGAACGCTTCACGGTTGAAGGCGCCGAAATCGTGCTGAAGGTATGTGCGCCTTCACCTTGGGAGGAGCGGTCAGTCACACAAGAGCGGTGGTTGGAGCAACTGGGCCTCACGCCCGGCGTCGCCTCCGTCGAACGCAACCTGATTGCGCAGACCTCGGCCGACGCGCGCCGATTTTGAATCAGTCAATTCACGCCGAAGTGCGTCTGCCGGGAACGATTGAGCAATGACAGATCGGAACCGCATGATCGAGACATACCGCTTCTTTGGCGTGAATGAGGAGGCAGGCGTGCTCTGGGATTGTTGCGTCAGTTGCATGGACGATGATGAAGCTTGCGAAACAGCAGTGATGCTGTCCAGTGCGAACGTAACGATTGAAGTCTGGGACGTCGCGCGTTTGGTCGGACGTTGCATTCCGCCAATGTCGGCCCTGGGCCCGCGTTGACAAAACTAAGATCGAAAAAGAAACCCTGATCGGCTGGCCCCGTAACCCGCAGTCGCGCGTTGTGTGAGGCTAGAAAGAAATTCCCAAATGAAGAAAATCACTCTCCTAACCGCGGTAGCGGCGATGGCGCTCGTCAGCCCGCTCGCCATTGGCGCTGCATCCGCGCAGCAAGGCGGCCTGCGCAACGATCAATTACTGCAGCACGCCCAGTATCAAGGACCAACACAGCGAGCCCAGGATCGGGACGAGCGCGCAGAAAATGAGCGCAGGGATGATCACCGCGACCGCCGTGAATCTTGGCGCGATGACAATCGCAACGCCCGCTGGGACGACAACCGTCACAACGGTTACTATCAGAACGGTCGCTGGACGTACGGGCCGCCCGCAGCGGATCGTTACGGGCGCGCGAATTTCGAACTCGGCTATCGTCCTTGGACGGTAGGCCAGTCGCTCGGGTACTATCGCACCCGTTTCCAGCAAGTGGATTATCGGCACGAGCAATTGCGCAGGCCGACACGCGGCCACTACTGGGTTCGTGACGACCGCGGCGATTACCTGCGGGTCAATCGTGCGGGCCGGATCATGGAAATTGTGATCAGCGGCGACCAACCGCGAGATCGCCGTCAATCTTGGCGCGACGCGCGCAACGACGCGCGCTGGGACGACAGCCGTCACAACGGCTACTATCGCGATGGCGAGTGGACCTTCGGTCCGCCGTCTGAAGGCCGCTACGGCCGCAGTGATGTTGTCTACGGCTATCAGCCCTGGCGGCGCGGAGAACGTCTAGGCTATTACCAGAACCGGTATCAGGAAGTTGATTACCGGACCGACAGTCGGATGCGTCAGCCTCCGCGCGGCTACCATTGGGTGCGCAGCGACAGCGGCGACTTTCTGCTTGCCGCTATCGCGAGCGGCCTAATCGCACAAGCGATCACCAACTAGAGCCGGCAAAGTCGGAGGCC
>JAEWNX010000163.1 GCA_023461135.1 Pseudomonadota bacterium | reverse complement strand
GGTGCCAAGCCTCGTGGGCCAGCAGCACGCGACGGTGGGCAACGTCCGTCGGCAGCGGCGCCAGCACCTGAATCCAGCGCACGCCGGCCCACTCCGTCGTGGTGTTCGCGATGGGCACGCCCACAGGCAGTCCGCCAACCCAGCCCGCGCCGGCTTGCTGAAGCAGCCCGACTTCGTCCGGTTCACTGGTCCAGGCGCGCCGCGTAGCGGGATCGACCACCATGAGCGGTCCGCAGAGATTGATCCCCCAGAGGCGGCCGCCGTCGGCCTCGCAGATTTCACGAAGTTCAGCCGCGGCGGACGCGGAGGCAAGCGGGTCCTGCGCGATTGCAGGGGCGGCCAAGCAGGCCAGCCCCAATCCCATCAAAGCCGCGAACAATCCCCGCATGTGAACAACTGATAACGCTGCGGCGCCTTAGCTCAAGGCGTCTACGACAGTTGGCGTTCACCTTTAAGCAAACTGTGATTACTCGCCCGTTCACCTTCATTTTCAACTCGATAGCAAGCGCGGGCAGGTAGTTTCCCGCCGTTCATGAAGATCGACCGCCGAACTCTCCTTTCCGCCGGAGCCGGCGCCTTGGGTGCCATGGCGAGCGGACGCGCCTGGGCTGACGCCCCGGTGGCGCTGCGCGGCGTGCTGGTCGAACCCTCAGGCCTCTCAGCGCGGGTCACTTTGGCGCTGGATGCGCCGGCGAGCCCCCGCACCTTCTTTCTGCGCGAGCCCGACCGGTTCGTGATCGATGTGCCGAATGCGCAGCTCGCAGGGCCGCTCCGGGAATTGGCTGGCGGCGGGGTCGTGCGTCGGTGCCGCCTGGCGCAGCACGCCGAATATGCGCGGGTCGTGCTCGATCTTGAGGCCCCCGCCAGCTTGGTCCGTGAAGCGCGTGGCACGCGGCGAGCCCCGGAATTGAGCTTCGATCTCGCGCCGAACGCGCCGTTCACCGCTGCTCCTGCGCCGACGGAGCGCCCAGGCCGCAGCGCGCCGCGCCGCACCATCGTGATCGACGCCGGTCATGGCGGGCGGGATCCCGGCGCCGTGGGCGTGACGGGCGTGCGGGAAAAAGACGTGGTTCTGGACGCCGCGCTCAAGCTGCGTGACGCGCTGGAGCATCGCGGCGGCTACCGGGTGGCGTTGACGCGGGACGCCGATCGCTTTGTGGAGCTGGACGACCGCGTGCGCTTCGCCCGCGACCAGCACGCCGACCTCTTCATCTCGGTGCATGCGGACTCCCACACGAACCGGGAGGCGGCGGGCGCATCCGTGTACACGCTGTCGGAGAACGGCGCGGCGCGGGCCCAGAACATGATGACGGCGCAGAACTGGGACATCGATCTGGGGCAAGCCCGCCGCGAAGGCGTCGTGGGCGACATCCTGGTGGATCTGGCGCAGCGCGAGACCACCAACCGCTCGGCTCAGTTCGCCCAGACGGTGATCCCGCGCCTCGGTCAGGTTGCGCCGTTGCTGCGCAACACCCACCGCAACGCCGGCTTCTTCGTGCTGCTCGCGCCCGACGTGCCGGCGGTGCTGATCGAAACGGGCTTTCTGAGCAATGTCGCCGACGAGCGGCGCCTGGCGGACCCGCGGGCCCGCGAGCGCATGGCCGAGGCCATGGCGGGGGCGGTCGATGCGTATTTCGCTACCCCCCAGCTTTACGCCGCCAGCGCCTAAAATAGGGTCGAATCTTGGGCTAGGTTCCCATCACTGCCCCGGCCTTACTCGCGCCCCATTGGAAAGCGAGGCGGGCGGGCCTCTCCAATGCAGAAGCAGGGCTCAATGCTGCGGGACAACGACCCTCACGAGCGCCAATCGTGGCGCGAGCGCGACGAGCGCGACGACTATGACGACAATTATCGCGATCCGGAGCGCAAGCCGATGTGGCGCAAGATTCTGATCGGCATCGGCGCGCTGATGGGCGTCGGCTTCTTGTCCGTTGTAGCGCTCATCGTTGCGGCGAACGTCGGCCTGCCGAGCCTCACGGATCTGCAGAATTATCAGCCGCCCGTCACGAGCCGGGTTCACGCCGGCGATGGCGCGCTTGTCGCCGAGTTCGCGCGCGAGCAGCGCGTCTATGTGCCGATCGAGCAGATTCCGGATCACGTCAAGAACGCCTTCGTCGCCGTGGAAGACGCGCGCTTCTTCGAACACTCAGGTCTCGACTACGCGGGCATTGCGCGCGCGATGTTCTCGAACGTCGGGCGCGTGCTCACCGGCCGGCGCCCGCAGGGCGCGTCGACCATCACGCAGCAAGTGGCCGGCAATATGCTGACCGGCCGCGCCGCGGAATGTCAGGGCGGCATCGGCGGTCTCTTCTGCGCCCTCTACACCAAGGTGCGCGAAGGGCTGGTCGCACAGCGCATCGAGCGCGTGCTGGATAAGGACCGCATCCTCGAACTCTATCTGAACGAGATTTATCTCGGAAACCGCGCGTACGGCGTCGCGGCGGCCGCGCTCAATTACTTCAACAAGCCGCTCAACGAGCTGACCGTCTCGGAAGCGGCCTATCTCGCGATCCTGCCGAAGGGGCCCGGCAATTATCAACTGCCGCGTCACCTCGACCGTGCGCTCGACCGGCGCAATTACGCGATCGGGCGCATGCTGGAGCGCGGCTACATCACCGCCGAGCAGGCCGAAGAGGCGCGCGCGGCGGATCTGACTGTCACGAACCGGCTCGCCGGCGATCAGTTCGTCGCCGCTTCGCACTTCGTGGAGGAAATCCGCCGCCAGGTGCAGGCACAGTACGGCGAGGACGCGCTGTATAATGGGGGCCTCTCCATTCGTTCGACCATCGACACGCGGCTGCAGCTTGCGGCGGCGCGGTCGCTGCGCGCGGGGCTCGAATCCTACGACCGGCGCCACGAATGGCGCGGCCCGATCGGACGGGGCGATGCGTCCGCAGATGTGGCCGCGCAACTGAGTGAAGCGCAACGCCCGCCCTCGTTGTCGAACTGGATTCGCGCGATGGTGACCGGCACGGGCAACGGTGCGATCACCGTGCGGGACGAAAACGGCGCCACGGGCCGCCTCACCAACGACGATGCGCAATGGGCCGCGCAGGGCGCGCGCCGCAACCGCGACCGCGCGCTGTCGAGCGGCGCCATCATCTATGTCACTCGCGGCCAGAACGGCCGCTATACGCTGAAACAAGTCCCGCAAATCCAGGGCGCGCTCGTCGCGATGGATCCGCACACGGGGCGCGTGCTGGCGATGGTCGGCGGCTATTCATTCGAAGACGCCAACGGCCTCAACCGCGCGACGCAAGCGAACCGCCAGCCAGGCTCCTCGTTCAAGCCGATCGTTTATGCAGCGGCGCTCGACTTTGGGCTGACGCCATCGACGCTCGTGGATGACGGCCCGCTCGCGATCGAGGCGGGCGACGGCAGCAACTGGTCGCCGGAAAACTACAGCGGCCAGTATTACGGCCCGACGACGCTTCGGCGCGGTCTAGAGCTGTCGCGAAACGCGATGACCGCGCGCGTCGCCTATGAAATGGGCCCCGAGCGCGTACTGCAGTACGGGCAGCGTCTCGGCGTCTATGGCGACAACACCCAGGCCGTGTTCGCGCTCGCGCTCGGCGCCGGTGAAACCACGCTGATGCGCATGACCACGGCCTACGGCATGTTCGTCAATGGCGGGCGGCGCATTCAACCGATCATCATCGACCGAATCCAGGACCGCACCGGACATACGGTGTTCCGGCGCGATCAGCGCGATTGCCCGGAATGCACCGCCGACTGGCGCCGCCAAGGCCCGCCACGTCTGCCGGATGGACGCGAGCAGGTGATCGATCCGGTGACGGCCTATCAGATCGTGTCGATGGCGGAGGGCGTGGTGCAACGCGGCACCGCGACTGTCGTCAGCGAGCTCGGCTATCCGCTCGGCGGCAAGACAGGCACCACCAACGACTACAAGGACGCCTGGTTCATCGGCTTCTCGCCTGACCTCGTGGTCGGCGTGTGGGCGGGCTTCGATACGCCGCGCGACATGGGTGAAGGCGAGACGGGCGGGCGCATCTCGGCGCCGATCTTCCGCGACTTCATGCGTGAAGCGCTGCGCGACACGCCGGCGACGCCGTTCCGTATTCCGGCGGGCGTGCGTCTGGTGCGCGTCGACTACACGACAGGGCTGCTGCCGACGGCGGAGTCCACGCAAACCATTCTCGAAGCGTACCGGCCCGACACCGAGCCGACGCGCGACGTGGCGTCCTCGCCGTTCGTGTTCGGCGGCACCGATCCGATCGACCCGCGCGTCCTCTCCGGGCTCGCGGAAGCGTTCGAGACCAATCCGCAACAGCCGCGCCCACAGCAGCGGCAGGAGCAGGAGCCTGAGGACTTAGGCGGGCTGTACTAGGGACTGGGGACACGGGACTAGGGACTAGGGCGCGCATGCTTGCGTTTGCGCGCCTGTCCCTTAAATCCCAGCACGAACCTAGTCCCCAATCCCTAATCCCGAGCCCCCACAATGCGCGCCGACATCGCCGCTCTCGCCGAACAGATCGAATCCGCCGTCGCCTTGCTGCGGAGGCGTCTTTGACTGGGACCGCGCCCAAGTCCGTTTCGATGAGCTGACCGCGCTCTCCGAGCGTCCCGATTTCTGGAACGATCCAGAAAAAGCGCAAAAGCTCATGCGCGAGCGCAACAGGCTCGACGCGAGCATCAACGCAATCCTCTCCCTCGAGCGCGATCTGCGGGATTCACTCGAGCTCGCCGAAATGGCGGAAGCCGAGGGCGACGAAAGCCTCGTCAACGAAGCGCAGGAGACGCTGAAGCAAGCGCAAGCGCGCGCTGCGCAAGCCGAACTGGAGGCGCTGCTCTCCGGCGAAGCGGACGCCAACGATGCGTATATCGAGTTCAATTCAGGCGCCGGCGGCACCGAGAGCCAGGATTGGACCGAGATGCTGCTGCGCATGTACACGCGCTGGGCAGGCGCCCGCGGCTTCAAGGTCGAACTGCTGGAAGAGCAGGGCGGCGACACCGCGGGCATCAAGTCGGCGACGATCCTCGTGCAAGGCGAGAACGCGTATGGCTGGCTGAAGACGGAGGCGGGCGTGCATCGCCTCGTGCGCATCAGCCCGTACGATTCCAACGCGCGCCGGCACACGTCGTTTGCGAGCGTGTGGGTGTATCCGAAAATCGACGACTCGATCGATATCGAGATCCTCGACAAGGACGTGCGCACCGACACCTATCGCGCCTCGGGGGCCGGCGGGCAGCACGTCAACAAGACCGACAGCGCTGTGCGCCTGACGCACATGCCCACCGGCATCGTCGTCGCCTGCCAGGCCGAACGCAGCCAGCACAAGAACCGCGCTGCCGCCTGGGACATGCTGCGCGCGCGCCTGTACGAAGCGGAGCTGCAAAAGCGCGAAGCCGAAGCGCAGAAGTTGGCGGACTCGAAAACCGAGATCGGCTGGGGGCGTCAGATCCGATCCTACGTGCTGCAGCCCTACCAGATGGTCAAAGACCTCCGCACCGGGGTGGAGACGTCCGACACCCAGGGCGTCCTCGATGGCGACCTCGACCAGTTCATGGCCGCTTCCCTTGCGGCGCGAGTGAGCGGCGCAGGTGAAAAACCTGTGGAAGATATCGACTAAACTCTGCTTAATGCGGCCATGGCGGAGGGAAGTATCGGTGAACCCCAGGTCGCGCCGGCGTTAGCGGCGCCGGAGCCGGGCGGATGGCTGGCCGAGTACCAGCGCGCGCATTGCACCGGCGCGTCGCCGCTAAAGACATATCAGGGTTTGCTTGTCGACGAGATCGTGCTCCCGGAGAGCGCGATCGCGCACGCCGATCCGCTGCACCTCGTGCTCGCCTGCAACGCCTGGGTCGAAGCGCTGCAGGACCAAGCAATGTTCATTGCGGGCGAGTTCGCGCCGGAAGCGCTTTGGAGCTTCTACGCGCACGACTACCTGACGCAGGCAAAGGCCGGAGGACACGCGCAATACTTTGCGGCTCGGGGCGGAGACGATCTGGCGCTGCGCTGCTGTGCCGCCGGCCTCAAAAGCATGATCGCCGATCCGCACCTGGATCTGTTCAACCTGATGATCAAGCTGCGGCGCGGGTCCCGCAAGACTGTGCGCAAGCTGATGGCCGAGAGCCGCTATCGCAACATGGCCGCGGCTTGGCGCGATCTCGACAAGCGTCTCGCGGAGATCGAGGAAAAGGAGCCGTTGGCCGCGCGCCAGAAGATTTGGCTGAAAAGCCTGCGCAAACTGAAGATCGCGCCCGATGCGGAGATGAACCAGCATCTCAATCGAGTCGGGGGGACAAACAGGCTCTATCAGCACCGCCGCGAGGAAGCGGCGCGTCTGCGTGAAGAGCACGAACGCAACGATCCCACCTACAAGGCGGCGCGCACCCTCTGCGACATGGCGGGCCTGAAGTTCACCGGTCTGCACATGGGCGTCTTTGCGCCGATGCAGCAGAGCTGGCCTGAAGGGCCGGATCGCGCCGGCTTCACAATGCGCGTCGACACCGACCGCGGGCCTCGCGCGGCGTTGTTCTATGTCGAGGGCGGGTTCTTCAAGAAGCGGCTGGCCGTTTTGATCGAGCACGGCAACCCGCTGCCGGTGGGCTCGCTTACGCTCGCGCGCGCAGAGTTCGACGAAATCGTGCCGGTCGCCCGTTAAGGCAAGAACGCACTTGACGCGGCTTGATTGAGCGTTCAAACAAGGCCTATGGCAAGCCCCAGTCCGCGCGAGAAGATCGTCCACGCCGCCATGGAGCTGTTCTGGCTCAAGGGCTACCAATCGACCTCGATCGCCGACCTCCTGAGCCGCACGCAGCTCAATTCCGGCAGCCTTTACCATGTGTTTCCGTCCAAGCAGGACGTGCTCATCGGCGTCCTCGAAGCCTATCGCGACGGCATCGAGGAGATGCTGCTCGAGCCCGCATGGGGGCAGGTCGACGATCCGATCGAGAAGATTTTCGCGCTGCTCAACGGCTACCGGACGATGATCGTGGAGAGCGATTGCACGTACGGCTGCCCAATCGGCTCTCTCGCGCTCGAACTGCACGAGCCTGATCCGATCGTGCGCGAACTGCTGGCGAAGAACTTCGAGAATTGGACACAGGCGATCGAGCGCTGCCTCGACGCGGCGGGCCGGCGCTTGCCGGATGATACGGACAAACGCGCGCTCGCGCAGTTTGTGCTCACGGCGATGGAGGGCGGCGTGATGCAAGCGCGCACGCACCGGGACGTCGCCTATTTCGACCGCGCGGTCGCGCAGTTGCGCGCGCACTTCGCGCTGCTGGAGGCGGCCGCAAAACAAGCCGCATAACGGGAGGAAAGTGATGGAGATCAATTGGCTCGCGGTGCTCGCCGCGGCGGCGAGTTCGTTCGTCCTGGGCGGGCTTTGGTATTCGGCTTTGTTCGCCAAGCAATGGCAGACCGCGGCGGGCTTGAGCGACGACGCAATCAAGAACGGGAACATGGGCCTCATCTTTGGCGGCTCATTCGTGCTGGCGCTCATCGCCAGCGCTTCGTTCGCGGTGTTTCTCGGCAGCGAAGTGGATGCGATGACGGGCGCGCTTTATGGACTGACGGCGGGGCTGTGCTGGGTCGCGGGAAGCTTCGGCATGAACTATCTGTTCGAGCGCAAGAACCTCGCGCTTTTTCTGATCAATGGCGGCTACCACACGCTGCAGTTCACGCTGATCGGCCTCATCCTCGGGGCGTTGTGATCCGCGCGTTCGTTCTTGCGCTGGCGCTGACCGCATGCGCCGCGCCCGCGCGAGAGCAGACGGCCGCGGCGGCATTCGCGCCTCTTATGGGCTGCTGGCGCGGAGACTTCGAGAACCAGCCCGGCATCCAGGATGAGCGCTGCTTCCAAACCCTTGGCGAACATGTCGTGGACACGCACGCCGTGCGTCCGACGGCGTACGCGGGCGAGACCACCTACCATCTCGATGAGACGTCCGGAGACATCGTGTTCGCCTACGCCTCCAACGATGGCGGGCGCAGCAACGGCGCCGTGCGCATCGACGCTGAGCGCTATGTGTTCGCGGCGCACACCCATCGCGGCGCCGATGGCTCTGAACAGCGGCTGCGTTCGACCTGGACGCTGGAAGCGCCGGACCGTCTGGTCATGGTGAGCGAGCGCGAGGAGGGGGGCGCATGGCGGCCCTTTATGCGCATCACCTATGTCCGCGCCCCGGACCTCCAGCCGCCGCAGTGAAACAGTGGCGTTGCCCGGGCGTTGGTCTCCAAGAAGGAGCAAATCATGCCCGTGGAGCGCACTGTTGCGGTGCTTGTGGGGAGTCTGCGCAAGGAGAGTTTCAACAGGAAAGCGGCGAAAGCGGCCGCAAGTCTTGCGCCGCCGCATCTGAAATTCGAGTTCCTGCAAATTGGCGATCTGCCGCCGTACAATGAAGACGCCGAGGGCGATCAGGCGCCTTCGCTTTGGACCGCGTTCCGCGACGACGTGCGCCGCGCCGACGCGGTGCTGTTCGCAACGCCGGAGTACAATCGCTCGGCGCCGGGGGTATTGAAGAACGCGATCGATGTCGCGTCGCGGCCATACGCGCAGGGAGCATTGCTCAATAAGCCCGCCGCCGTGATGTCGGTGTCCACCGGGCAGATCGGCGGCTTCGGCGCCAATCATCACCTGCGGCAGATGCTGGCCTATCTGAACATGCCGACGCTCGGCCAGCCGGAGATGTATTTGGGACCGGCCTCGCAGCTCTTCGGCGAAGGCGGGGAGATCCTGAAGGAGTCCACGCGCGACCTGTTGAAGAAATTCATGCAGGCGTTCGCCGACTGGATCGAGACGATCGCGGCCGAGCCGATCGACATGACGTCGGAAGCAGGGCGCGGCGCGCAGCAGGTGAGCACGCACTGAGCGTATGCCCGCAAAGAAAAAAGCCCGGCTTTCGCCGGGCCTTTTGAGTTTGATATTCCAACCCAAACTGAAATCAGTTCGAAGCGCCCGTCACGATGACGCCCGACACCATGCGGTCGTCGTTCGAGGGCTCGCCAAACACCGAATTGCCGCCGCCGAATGCGGAGGCGGCGCGCTCCTGCGGCGCCACGATCTGCGGCTGCGCCGGCGCGCCTGGGCCCGACTGCGAGAGCGGGTCTTGCAGATAGCGGCACTGGCCTTCAAACACCGCGCCCATCTCGACGGAGAGCGATTGATGCACAATGTCGCCAAGCACGTGGGCGTTGCGCGCCAGCATCACTTTGCGCGCGCGCACCGAGCCTTCGACGCGGCCATGCACGGTCACGCTTTCAGAGACGATGTCGCCCTTCACCATGCCGGTGTCGCCGACAGTGAGAGAACCGCCGCGCACATTGCCTTCGATCTCGCCATCGACTTGCAGCTCGGCGCCGTCGGCATCGATTGTGCCGGTGATCTTCACGCCGTTGGCGATGATCGAGGCGATCCCGCTGCGCGCGGTGCTGGTTCTGCGTTGAGTGGGTTCTGGGAGAGCTGGCAAGTTCGTATCCGTTGGTCTGTGACTACCCTTGTTCGTGAACATGCCGTCCTGCCCTTAGAAAATTGACCGGGTCCACCGCTCTGCCGCGGAACCACACTTCGTAGTGCAAGTGTGTGGCGGTGCTGCGACCCGTTGATCCCATCGACCCTATCCGTTGGCCGATCGCAACGCGATCCCCGCGCTGCACTTGGATGTCGCGCAAGTGGCCGTAGCGCGTCTTGAAGCCGTGGCCGTGATCGATCTCGACCGTGTAGCCGTAGCCCGAGCGAGCCCCGGCGAACGAGACGACGCCCGGCGAAGTGGCGACGACCGGCGCGCGCTCGAAAGCGGCCATGTCGAGCCCAGTGTGCATAGCGGGACGGCCGGTGAACGGGTCGATGCGTTGGCCGAAGCCGGAGGTCTCGCGATAATCGACAGCGACCGGCGCAGCCAGCGGGGTTGACCCGGCGATATTGGTAAGGCGGCGGGACTCGCCGATGCGGGCCGCCACTTGTGCGACGCGATGCGAGAAAGCCGGATTGAGGCCGCTGTCGCGCAGATAGGCGACGAAGTCTTGCGGCACCAGCGGTCCGCCGGCAGCGGCGTCAGCTTCGGGGCCGGTGAGGGTCGACATTGGCACGCCGGTCAGGCGCAGTACGCCGCGGACTTGCTCGCTGCGCTCGGCGACCTGGTCTTCCAGTTCGGCCAGCGTGCGCTCCTGGTCGGCCTCGAGACGCTCGCCGCGGGCGCGGAAGCCGACGGTGGTGACCTGATAGGGTTCAGAGGTGATGGCGCGGGACTGGCGCGGCTCGGCCTCGTCGATCGAGGCGGCCATGATGATGCGGGCCCCGTCGCGCTCGATCGGGCGGGATGCGGCGAGCTGCATGGTCGTGCCGCCGGCGTACTCCAGCAGCGAGCGCAGCACTTCGTGGCGGCTTTCGAATTCGGCGGTGGCTTGGTCGAACTGGCGGGTGCGCTCTTCGAGCTGGGCTTGGGCCGCCGCCGCCTGGGCGCGGGACTCGTTCAGCCAGCGATCGTACTTGGCGCGTTCACGTTCAATTTCGGCGTTGGAAGCAGTGGCTTGGGGGCCTTCGAGCAGGGTGTTCGTAGTGGCGTAAACGCACCAGCCGGCCAATCCGACCACGCCGAGCGCCAGAATGGCTTGCTTGCCTGGAGAGAGGGAGACGTAGCGGACCGTACCACCGCTCCGGTGGTAGATTTGACGCTCCGGGAAAACACGGTCGAAAAACGCCCGCGCTTGCGATCCGAACTGGCTCATCGTCCGCCCACCGCCGCTAACCTAAACAAATGCGCTTAGCCCCACCGAGGTCATCTGAACCTGAAACGCTCCCGAATTGCAACAGCACGAGGCTGCCGTTTACAGGAATTTCAGGCTTCTTAACGGTGATTACGCGAGAACCGGGCCAAATCTCGTGGGGACAAAGTAAAACACGCTTATTTCGCGCTTTGGCCTTTAACCATTTTAAGAACTTCTTCCACATGTCCTGGCACGCGCACCTTGCGCCAGACGTGCTCAATGCGGCCCTTTGAGTCGATCAGGAAGGTGGCGCGTTCGACGCCCATGAACTTGCGCCCGTAAAGGGTCTTCTCGACCCAGACGCCGTAGGCGTTGCAGACCTCGCCGTCCTCGTCGGAAGCCAGAGTCAGCTCCAGCCCATGTTTCGCCGCGAACTTATCGTGTTTGGCGACGCTGTCGCGCGAGACGCCGACGATGGCTGTCTTCGCAGCTGCGAACGCTTTCGCCTTTTCAGTGAAGCTTAGTGCTTCTTGGGTACAACCCGGCGTGTCGTCCTTCGGATAGAAGTAAAGGACGACGCGCTTGCCCTTGAGGCTTGCCAAGCTGACGCGCCCGCCCCCGGCCGTCGGTAGATCGAATGGGGGTGCGGGGTCGCCAGGTTTGAGCGTCTTAGCCATGTCAGGCCTCCAGGCCGGCGGCCGCGTGGCCGGGGCGCGCTGCATGCGCGCTGGCCCTTTGCTTTGCGTTAAATCAGGGCTTTACGCTAGAGAGGCTCCAGGGGCGGCGGAGATTGGGCGATGATACGCCGCTCGACGCTCATTGCTGTCGAGATTTTGTTGGGCCTGGTCGCGGCGTTCGCGATCGGGATAGGCGTCGCTTGGTGGCGGCTCAGCCAGGGGCCGATCGAGCTCAATTCCATCCGCGACCATGTCGAAGCGCAGTTGAGCGCGGCGCGATCCGGCCGCCCCGTTGGCATCGAGCGTGTCGAGCTCGCGTGGAGCCGGCGCGGCAATGCACTCGAATTGCGCGCCGTGGGTGTGACGGTCGAGGACGGTCAAAGCGGCGTCCTCTCGCACTCGGACGAAGCGCGCATCGAACTCGGCGTGCTGCCGCTGATGATCGGGCGCATCTCGCTCGTGCGTGCGGAATTCTCCGGCGGCGCGTTGACGGTGACGCGCAAGCCGGACGGGGCGATGCACATCGCGTTCGGTCCCGAAGGCGCGCCCGCCGACATCGTCATCCCGGCGCGGCCGCAGAACGAGACGCTCGAGCAGCGTGTGGCGCGCATGCTCGATGGGATGGAGGCGGCGTTCCGGCCCGTCGGGCCGGGCGGCGGACTGCGCGGCCTTAGCGTGCGCAATGCGGCGCTGACAATCATCGACGAAGGCGGCGGCGGACGGTGGACCGCTGACGGCGCCAATCTTCAGCTTGAGCGCCGCGGCCGCAATCTGGAATTCGCCGCGGATGCGCGTCTTGAGGGCGCCGAGGGACTGACGGCGCCGGCGACTTTGCGCATCACGACGGACACGCGCTTCCAAAGCGCCGTCGTGGAGTTTGGCGCACACGACGCGCGCCCGCGCGCACTCTTCTCCCCTGCAGCGCTGGGCCCGTTCGCCGGCCTCGACGCGCCGATGACCGCGACCGTATCGATCGGTATGGACCGGCAGCGTGGCGTCACGCTGTTCGAGGGCGAGGCCGTGATCGGCCGCGGCGAGGCGGAGATGGCGGGCGGCATGTTCTCGCTTGAAGGCGGGCGCGTGCGCGGGCGCTATGACATCGCCAGCGACGAACTGATCATCGATCAACTGTCCCTGGCAGGCGATCGCACGCGTGTCGGCGGCGAGATCCGCGTGCGCGACGTCTCCGCGATCATGCGCGCCGCGCCGAATGAGCCGGCGGCGTTCGACATTTCGCTTCCCTCCGTGCGCTTCGACGTGCCGGCGACGTTCCCGGAGGCGGTGGCGCTCTCCAATGTGCGCATTGTGGGCGCAATCGTCACGTCCGAACGCGCGATCCGCTTCACGCAGATCAACGCGCAATCGGGCCAAGGCGCGCTGACCGCGAATGGGCGCCTCTACTGGGCTGAAGCGGGCGCGGGCGCGAACCGGCGCCTGCGCACCGGGCTCCAGCTCAACGGCCAGGTCGCCGGCGCGCTCGACGCGCGTGAGGTGATCCAGATGTGGCCGATCGGCCTGGGCGAAGGCGCGCGCGAATTCCTCATTCGCTCCATCATGGCCGGGCGTGTCACGGATACGACGCTGCGGCTCGACATTCGTCCCGACGATTTGGTCGATGGCATCCTCAGCGACGACGCCGTCGATGTCCGCTTCAACGTGACGGACGGCGCGCTGCGCTTCCTCACGACGATGTCGCCGGTCACGAATGTGACTGGCAGCGCCGTCGTGCGCGGCAACCGTTTCGACATGACGGTGCCGAGCGCGCGCATCAACAACCTTGTCGTCACCAACGGCCGCGTTGAAATCCCGCGCTTCAAGCCGAAAGGCGAACTCGCCACGATTTCCGCACGCGCCGATGGCGACGCGCGTCACATGATCGAACTGCTGCTTCAGGAGCCCTTGGGGCTCGGCGACCGCCTGCCGATCGAAGCGGCCAGCGTCACCGGCCGAGGCAGCGTCACCTTGCGGCTGCAGCGCCCGATGCTGCGCGACGTGCCGTTCGAAGACTGGCGCTTCACCGTCAACGGCGCGATCCGCGATTTCGCCGGCGCTATGAGCGAGCGCCGCGTTGCGCTCAGTCAGGGCCAGCTCACTGTGCGCGGCGACCAGCGTGCGGTGACCGTGAGCGGCCCAATTCGGGCGGGGACGTCCGCGATTCAGAACGTGCGCTGGACCGAGAACATCGCGGCCGGTCGCCGCGGGCGAAGCTCCTCGGAATACCAGATTTCGGGCGACTTCGACGCCAACGACCTCGAACGTCTCGGCTATCCCGTCGCGCAGTATGCACAAGGGCGGATTGGCGTGACGGTGAGCGGACAGGGCCGCGGCTTCGACGTCGACAACGCGCGCATCGATCTCGATCTCACCAACGCCGCCATCGAAGCGCCGCGCCAATTCTGGACCAAGCGGGCCGGCCAGGCGGCTTCCGCCCGCTTCAACGTGCAGCGCCAGAACGATGGCGGGCTGCTCTTCACCGATCTCGATGCGCGCGGCGCAGGGCTCAATGCGCAAGGGCGCGTGCGGCTCACGCGGGATGAGCGCATCCAGGAGGCCGATCTCACGCGGCTGATGGTGGAAGGCCGCTCCGACGCGCGCCTCACCGCAAGCCGCGCCGCCGATGGCGG
>JAEWNX010000162.1 GCA_023461135.1 Pseudomonadota bacterium | reverse complement strand
GCCAAATATCCGCGTCCGTGACGGCGCCATCGGTGATGTGAACGTCGAGGCGGCGGCGTGCAAAGTTGTAACGCCCGGACTGCAGCATCGAGACGTTGGCCCGAAGGCTGGCGGCGTTTTCCATGGTGGCGAGATAAATCTCGCGCTCCTCGCGCTCAATCGGCGGCACATCCGCCTGCGCAAGACGCGCCCGCGAGCCTTCGATTCCGCGAACCAAGAACCCGCCCGGCGCAAGCACGCGATCGATCGCGGTGGTCGTGAAAACAGTCGCGTTCGGATAGCGCGCTTTCAGCCGCCCATTGCCGCTCGAATGATCCAGATGCCAGTGCGTGTTGATGATCGCTTCGATCGGCCGGCCGCGCGCTTCGGCGAAGGCGAGAATGCCGTCACTGTGCCAGGCGTGGCGGCCGGTATCGACGACCACCAAGCCATCCGGCGCGTCGAACACGATCGTGTTGCCATCCGGCCCGCGCCCAGGCTCAAACCCGCCAGGGAGCAACGTCACGCCGGGCGCTATCTCGCGCGGCGGCGGGGCGGTCGGCGCGGCTGCTTGGGCGATGGCGAGGATGAGCGGCAAGATCATTTCGCACCCACAATCCACCACGGGCCGGGGCGCCGCCCGCCGCCTTCGACCAAACGCCGCACAGCCGCGACACACGCCGCCGCTAGCCGGGCTTCCTTTCGCCTAACGGGGCGTTTATCCGTGACGGCGCCGGTTCGGGGCTTATGAAGAAGCCTGGGCGGCGGCCGGGCGAGCGGACGGCCTGCTGATTGGGGAGACGCTGATGGATTTCGGCCTCACGTGGTTTGATTTCGCCGCCCTTGTCGTTCTGGGCCTTTCCGGCGTCATGGCCTTCGCGCGAGGCCTGATCCGCGAAGTCTTCTCCATCATCGCCTTTATCGGCGGGTTCATCGCGGCGGTGTTCTTTTCCGGCATGCTGCGCCCGCTCATTGAGAGCCTGACGCCGCTGTCTGGCCCACTCGCTTCGGTTGCGGCGGGCCTCCTGATCTTCCTGATCGTGTTCATCGTGATCACGGTGATTACGTCAACGGTGGCCAAGCAGGCCCACCAATCCACCGAAATCGGCTCATTTGACCGCGCCGCAGGCCTCGCCTTCGGCATCCTGCGCGGCATTCTGGTGGTCTCGCTCTTCGTGCTGCTGATGCGGCCGCAGACCAGCTCTGGCGACACTATGGCCCCTGCAGATCCGATGCAGGACGCCATACGCGGGGCCAGAACCTATCCTATCTATGACGGTGTCGCGAAAGCGCTCGAAGCCGTCCTGCCTCGGGCCCGTGACCGCACGCGTGATATAATCAATGGGCAGAAGGGCGAGTCGGCCCCGATCCCGCCGGCCGAGCCCGAAGCCCAGGCCCCGAGCCCCTAAAGGACCTTGATGACCGCCGAGCGCCTCTCCCTCTCCTTCCAGACGGCGCCCGGAAACCGCCCCGGAGATCGCTGGGAACACGACGACAAGCCCCGCGAGGAATGCGGGGTGGTCGGGGTATTCGGCTCGGAGGACGCCTCGGTCCTTACCGCCCTCGGCCTCCACGGCCTCCAGCATCGCGGCCAGGAAGGCTGCGGCATCGTCTCGTACGACGGCGAGCGGTTCTTCCACGAGCGGCACCTAGGCCTCGTCGGCGAGCACTTCTCCGGCGGCGATGTGCCAAAGCGCCTGCCCGGCGCCAGCGCCATCGGCCACACACGCTACGCCACCCAGGGCGGCACGCTTCTGCGCAACGTGCAGCCGCTGTTCGCGGACCTCGCCCTCGGCGGCTTCGCCGTCTGCCACAACGGCAACCTCACCAACTCGCGCCACCTCCGGGAGCGCCTCGTCGAAGAAGGCGCGATCTTCCAGTCCACGTCCGACACCGAATGCATTCTGCAGCTCATCGCGCGCTCGCGCCGCGCCAAGGTGGTCGACCGCTTCGTTGAAGCGCTGCACGACATCGAAGGCGCCTACGCTGTGGTCTGCCTCACCAACAACATGCTGATCGGCGCCCGCGATCCCATCGGCATCCGCCCGCTGGTCCTCGGCGACCGCGATGGCGCGCCGATCCTGGCCTCCGAAACCTGCGCACTGGATATTATCGGCGCGAAATTCGTGCGCTCGATCGAGCCGGGCGAAGTCGTCGTCGTCACGCGCAACCGCGCGGGCGCGATCCAGATCGACAGCCACTTCCCGTTCGGCAAGCGCAAGGCGCGGCCGTGCATCTTCGAGTTTGTCTATTTTGCGCGCCCCGACTCCATCGCCGATGGCCGCTCCGTCTACGAAATCCGCAAGCGCATGGGCATGAAGCTCGCGCAAGAGACCGGCGTCAAAGCCGATGTCGTGGTGCCAGTGCCGGACTCCGGCGTGCCGGCCGCGCTCGGCTTCGCGCAGGAAAGCGGCATCCCATACGAGCTCGGCATCATCCGCAGCCATTATGCGGGCCGCACCTTCATCCAGCCGAAGCAGGAAATCCGCGCGCTGGGCGTTCGCCTCAAGCACGCCGCCAACCGTAAGGTGCTCGAAGGCAAGCGCGTTGTGCTGGTGGACGACTCCATTGTGCGCGGCACGACTTCGCAGAAAATCGTTCAGATGGTGCGCGAGGCGGGGGCCAAGGAAGTGCACTTCCGCAGCGCCTCTCCGCCCATCAAGCACCCCGACTTCTACGGCATCGACATGCCCACGCTCGATCAGCTCATGGCCGCACAGCTTTCCCTGGAAGAGATGCGCAAGCAGCTTGGCGTGGAGTCGCTGGGTTTCCTCTCGATCGACGGCCTCTACTGGGCGATGGGCGAAAAG
>JAEWNX010000161.1 GCA_023461135.1 Pseudomonadota bacterium | reverse complement strand
GCGCAGCGCCGCTCACGATCTCGTGGAGGACTTGCTTTCGATCGACGGGGACAGCGTGCGCGTGGCGGTGGTGCCGTTCGTGGCGCAGGTGAACATCGGCAACCAAGCCTCGCACCTGGCCTGGATGGACACGACGGGCGTCGCGCCGATGAACGGTGAACTCTTCGAAGACCGGATGATCGCGCACGTGCCGCGCAACAACACGAGCACGAGCCCGTACTACACGGGACCGACCTGTAATCGGATCAGCACGTACCCGTACTTCAACAATACGGGAACCGCGGCCAACGAGGGCTATCCGGGCCCGTATCGCGTGATCTGGCAGCGGGGCGTTGGTCTCGGCCAGACCGGCTATTGCTTCGCGTTTACGCCGGCGGACGGCGTCAACTACTTCACGCTCTTCGACCTCGTCTCGAATGAGGACTGGAAGGGATGCGTGGAGGCGCGTCCCGAACCCTACGACATCAACGACGCTGCGCCGGTCATCGGCACGCCGGCGACGCTGTTCGTGCCTTTCTTTTGGTTCGATACGGGCGGCACTGCCGGGCAGGGCAGCAGCAGCAACACCAGCAACATTAATTATCGTAACAACAATCAATCCTATCTCGACGACGACCCCGGTAGACTGTTCTTCGCCCGCGACACGAACGTCAATGCGAGCGGCGCCGCCGCAGCGGCCAACATCCATGACCGAGTTGTGATGTCGAGCGGCCAGGCGCCGTTGCTCGGCGGCTCGCCGAGCATGCAGGAGCAACGCGAAGCGCGCTTCTTCAACGTGTTCAAGTATCGCGGCGGTTCGGCTTCGCTCGATACGTCCGCCCCAGACACGCGTGGCCCAAACCGCGGTTGCCCGACGCCGATCGTCCCGCTCACCGAGAACGAAACCGTTGTGCAAGCGGCCGTCTCGGAAATGCGGCATTGGTCGGGCGGTGGCACCAACCAGGCTGAAGGCCTGGCTTGGGGCTGGCGCGTTTTGTCGCCGACACCCCCATTCACGGAGGGCGTGGCATTCAACCAGGCGCGCGACAACGTGCGCAAGGTGATCGTGCTCATGTCCGACGGCGAGAACACCAATGTCGGCGAGGACGCCGTCATGGAAAGTGATATGTCCGCCTACAATTATCTCGGCTTCTGGACAAATCTCGCGAACGGCAACAACTTGACGCAATTGCTGTTCGGCGTGCTGCACGGGATTCTACCGAGCCAATTCCGCCGTGACATTGACTCGCGCAATGACTTCGTCCGCTACGTGAACGACCGCCAGACGGCGCTCTGCAACGCCATCAAGGCGGATGGCATCGAGATCTACGTCGTGCGCTTCCGCGACGGCGACGCGGACCTCATGGAAAGCTGCGCCACCAGCCCGGCGCATTATTTCGAAGCCAATAATGCGGCTCAGCTCTCCGCGGCGTTTACTGCAATCGGCACCGGCATCGGCCAGCTTCGCCTGACGAACTAAGATTGTCGTGAGGCTAGCGGCGCCGCGCGTTCGGCTGAAGGTTCCACTCGCGATGCTCGTGCGGCCGCTACGCGATCTTCCTCTTGCCGTTTCCGTCGCCGATGGGCAGCTCCCAGAACGGCGGGTCGATGCCCATTTCCACGTAGCGCCGCTCGATGATGTTCACGCGCTGGCCGTCGCTTTGCACAACCGTCGCCCACCAGCGGCCGGGAGCAGTTTCGTATCTATAGAGGCCCTGCATTTCATCCATCGCGCTAGCATTACCACGAGCGCGAGACTTTCTACATAGCACATTTGGGCCTCGGCCCTGTTTACACTTGAGCTGGTTAGGCGCGCTTGCGCAACGGCTCACGCCATAGCTCGCGTTCGCGCTCTAGTGCGAGCACCGCATCGGCCTGCGGCTCGCCGCGGCTTGCGCGCCGCTGGACGTCCAGCTCGAACACGCGCCGGAGCCAGGCCCGCACGCCGGCGTCCTCGCCGTTGTCCGCGCTGAAGCTGAACTCGGGGAGGCCGCTGAGGACGTGCAGCAGATTGCCGCCGTCCCGGGAGATCACGAGCGGACGCGAGGCGGTGGCGTTGTGTTGATCCAGGGCGCGGTGCAGGCAACGCTTGGCGTCGTCATAGAGGTCGAAAAAGCGGTCGTCGGCGGATTGGTCGTTCGATGCGCCCGGCGCCGCGGCAGTCCGGCCCATCAGGCGAACGTTCACCGCCGAGATGATTTCGAAGTCGCGCTTCAACGCCTCGTATCGCGCATCCGCTTCGTCTATGCGCTTCCGCGTCCAGGCCGCGCCGGCAAGGAAGCCGATGAACAGTCCGGCGAACCCAGCACCGAGACCACCGAGAACAATCGCTATAAGTGACAAGCAGCCCCCCCGCACGCCGCACCCGGCTGCTTCGAACGTCTAACGACGGCTGACGGTTCCCCGTGTCGCCGATCCGCGTCAATCATCACACCGCGGCGTGGAGCGCGAGCAGCGCAGCACGCGCTGTGCTCCGGCGTTACGGCATCCGCTTCACCTGGAAGGGTTTGAGCGCCAGTATCTGCGCCTCGTCCTCGCGGAGCGTGCGGGCGACTTCCAGCTTCTCGTCCTCAAGGCGAAGCGCCGTTTTCACGAGATTCAGGACGGACCGTTCGTCATCCGCGACGGCGCAGACCGACTCAAAGGTCGGGCCGCCCGAGCCGAGCGACTCCCGTTTTATCTGGACCACATAGGCCGGCATGCTTGCTGCCCCCGCAACACTTTACGGGTAGAACGTTGCCGTGCACCCGACAAGGCTACAGTTTTGTACGGGATGGTGCGGCGCCGCCGCATCAGCCGAGGACGAATTGTCCGATCATAGTGACGACGCCGAACGCGAGCGCCGCGCCGGCGAACCACCAGTATCGTCGTAGCAGACTGGCCTGTGATCGTTCTGACATGACGGAGCTCCCGGAGAGGCAAGAGCCGTGTCTCTCAGCGTCGGCGCGTAAAGACGCCCAAGCCGACGCTTGAGAAAACCTACGGCGGTTATCCCCATGCGCACAATTAAATTCGCGCGAGGTGCAGCGGCAATTCCGTGGCGGCTGCTACGACGGAGGCAGCACCTCATTCTGCTCATTCAGCAGAACGACGGTCGGTGCGTAATTGCGCGCTTCTTCAGCCGGCATCTGGCAATAGGCGATGACGATGATCGGATCGCCGATCTGCGCAAGCCGCGCCGCCGCGCCGTTGATGCCGAACGTGCGCGAGCCGCGCGGGGCTTCGATTGCGTATGTCGTGAAACGCGCGCCGTTATTGATGTTCAATACGTCGACCTGCTCGTGGGGCAGGATGCCGGACCGCTCCAGGAGGTCGGCGTCGATCGAGATCGAGCCCTCATAGTGAAGGTCGCACTGCGTGATGCGCGCGCGGTGCAGCTTGGCCTTGAGCAGGGTCAGCATCATTCCGACGGCGCTTGGAATTGTACGACAATGCGCGCTTGAGCGCCGGTCGCATTCGAACCATCGCTGAGCACAGGGTTCGCGCGGTAGGATGTCGAGGCGCTGAGCGCAGCTTGGCCGAAGCCCAAGCCGGCCGGCGATTCATTCCCCACGGTGCAGGCGAGCGATTGATTGGAGCGGACGTTACAGTTCAACTCGACGCGCCCGCCAACGCCCTCGCGCAATGCGCGGTCAGGATAGAGTTCGCTGATGCGCCGCGCCGACGGGCGCTGGGCCCACACCACTGTACCGCGCGCCGGCGGCGGCGTGGCGCGCGTTGTCGCCGGCGGCGACGCCGGCTGAGTTGAGGCCACTTGCACAGGCTGCGGATTGCTCGGCGCCGGGTTGCCTGTAGAGGCTGGCGGTGTTGCGTCGCCCGGGCGGAGCGAGACGGGGCCGCCTTGTCCACTGGCGCCATTCCAGGACGCCACTGGCGCCGGCGTCGGCGGTTCGGGCGCGGCTTCACGTTGCGTTGGCGCCGGCCGCTCGTTCTCTGTGCGCGCGGCGATCTCGGTGCGGCGCGGCTGCGACGGGGCGGTCGTATCCGAGAGCGGCACGCCGGCGATCTCTTCCGCGCTCGACGGTTCGTCACCAGGCTCATACGAAAGCGGCGGGGCGCTCGCGACGTCTTCCTGTGCTGGAGGCGAGGATGCGAAGTTCGGCATGCCTCCGCCAAAATAGAGTCCGCCAGCGAGCGCTGCGCCGCCCAACACGGCGATCAGAATGAACGCGCGCATCGCGCCGCCGCCTTCTTTCGGCGGTTCGCGCAAATCGGCGCGCTCGTAGCTGCGTTCGAAGCGGCGCGGGGGATCGGCCCGGCGCGGCGGCGGCGGATCGGCCCGGCGCGGCGG
>JAEWNX010000160.1 GCA_023461135.1 Pseudomonadota bacterium | reverse complement strand
ACTGCTCGACGACACGCGCAAGGACGGCAATTCGGTCGGCGCGATCATCGAAGTGGAAGCGACCGGCGCGCCCGCGGGCTGGGGCGCACCAGTCTACGGCAAGCTCGACGCCGAGATCGCCGGCGCGCTGATGAGCATCAATGCGGTGAAGGGCGTCGAAATCGGCGCCGGCTTCGGCGCAGCGGCGCTGACCGGGGTCGAGAACGCGGACGAAATGCGCGCAGGCAATGACGGCAAGCCGGTGTTTCTCTCAAACGCCGCCGGCGGCATTCTCGGGGGCATCTCCAGCGGCCAGCCGATCGTCGCGCGCTTCGCGGTGAAGCCGACGTCCTCGATCCTCACACCGCGCAAGACGATCGACCGCAGCGGCCAGAACGCCGACATCAGCACCAAGGGCCGCCACGACCCCTGCGTCGGCATTCGCGCCGCGCCAGTCGGCGAAGCGGTGCTGGCGTGCGTGCTCGCAGACGCGATGTTGCGCCATCGCGGCCAAACGGGCCGGTGACTCTAAGCCGGTTGCGGCGGTGCGTCCGGCGGCGGCTCGGGCCGCGGGTCGGCGGACGGCGCAGAGATCGCGGCCGCCTCCACCGTTTGCACCGGCGCTTCAGTTGCAGCCGCTTCCGCCCGCGCCTCTGGAGTCACCGCGATCGTCGATGCGGTAGCAGTTGCCACTGCTGCAGGAGCGGCCCCCGCTGCAGGCCTAGTTGAAGCCGGTGCTTCGGCATGAGCGCTCTCGCGCACCGTCCGCGCGATGTGATCGGCGATCGCCACAGCGACTTCGGGTTGATCGAAATACGTCGTGTGGATCAAACTGTCCCACGTCATCGCGTCCGTCGTCAGCGATGTCAGCGAAGCACTTGAGTCACCACCCACGCTGAACAGGGCCCAGCGATACTTGTCGATCAGTTGGCCGGCGGCTCCGTTGGCGCCCTGCATCATGCGGTCCGCGCAGTCGCCGGTGAGCACCAATTCCTGCGTGCGGTGCGTATGCGAACGCGGCGCCACGTTGCACAACACCTGGTCACCGTCCCGCCCCATGGCCACGCCCCGCAGCACGCCAGCCACATAACCGTTCATCGCACCGCGCACGGCGATTTCCTGCAAGCCGCCGACGATGAACCGGTAGATCAGATAGACGAACGTGAAGATAGCCGGCGCCAGCAGCAGGCCCAGCACGGTGGCCATCATTGTCTGGTCGCCGACGGTGTCTTGCACGTCGTCGCTAAAATTCCACATCGGCAGGCCCAACAGATGCATCACGGGATTGGCGAACGCGATGATCAGAACGGCGAGCACGCCGAAGCTTATCGCCGCCGCGCGTGAACCGCGGAACAGCGCCCCGCGCGGGAACGGCTCCAGCCGAAGCTCTTCCACCCGCTGGAGAAAGGCGATGGCCTCGTCGTGTTCGTGCCAGATGCTGAGAATCGACGTGCGCGTCTTGCCGCCTTCACGCGGGCGCAGGATGCGCCTGACGCCCTGCCGCGACATCGTCATCATGAATAACAGGCACGGCACGACCAGCGCGAAATAAACAAGAACCGCGATGCTGCCTGAAGTATCCGGGTCGTCGGTGAGGCTCTGTCCGCTGATTACTTCGTATGCGGCAAAGGCCGCCAGAAATGGAACCAGGAGCGCGCTCCCCCACGCGATGATCATAAACAGCAAGCCGGCGAACGTCTGCATCGGTCCGGTGCGCACGTTGAAGAACGGCGTGCCGACCGTGGTCAGGCTGTCGAACTTCTCGCGCTGCGCGGTGCGCCGCAGGCCCCACTTCAGCAGCACCGCCGCATCGTTGGCGACATTGCCGCCATGGCTGTGGCCGACGACATGGATGGAATCATACTTGCTGTAGAGCCCGCGTATGCGCTGCGCGAGTTTGTTCGCCGCGCGCTCGCGATCCCAGGCGCTGTTCGCGCCGGACCATAAGTGCGGGACGATATCCGCCTCGACGCCGTGCTGGCGCAGGTGCCCGAGCAGCCGCTGCGCGAACGCCGAGCCCTGCTGAAACCACTTTTCGCCTGCGGGTCCCTCCGCGGTGTCGCCCGTGCCGTGCACGGTGACGATCGCCGCCTTTGCTGCCTTGTCCGACATGACTTCCCCCTCCACGAGCTAAGCACTTGGCCCAGGGGGTTGGCAACCAATCACCCGTCGTCCGAGCCTCGACAGAACAGGGCCAAAGCGGCAGTCTCGGCCCCCGTGTGGAGGGGACCATGCGCTTTTTCCTGATCGCCATCGCAGCCGTGACGTTGAGCGCCTGCGGCGAGCGTGCGCCCGCGTACGATGTGGAAGAAAAATCCATCGCGCAGCTCCAGGCGGATATGACCTCCGGAGCGGTCACGAGCGAGCAGCTCGTGCAAGCTTATCTCGATCGCATCGAACGCATCGACCGAGACGGCCCCAATCTCAACAGCGTGCTCGCGCTCAATCCGAACGCGCTGGAGCAGGCGCGCGCGCTCGACGCCGAACGCGCGGCAGGCCGCGTGCGCGGGCCGCTGCACGGAATTCCCATTCTACTCAAAGACAATATCGAAAGCGCCGATCCGATGCCGACCACGGCAGGCTCGCTCGCGCTTGCAGATAACGTCACCAACCGCGACGCGCCGCTCGTCGCGCGCTTGCGCGAAGCGGGCGCGGTGATCCTCGGCAAGACCAATCTTTCCGAATGGGCCAACATCCGCTCGTCGCACTCCACGAGCGGCTGGAGCGCCGTCGGCGGCCTCACGCGCAATCCCTACGCGCTCGACCGCAACGCCTGCGGCTCAAGCTCCGGCTCAGGCGCGGCCGCTGCCGCAAGCCTCGCCGCGATCGCGATAGGCACAGAAACGGACGGCTCCATCACCTGCCCGTCGGCCATCAACGGCCTTGTCGGCATCAAGCCGACCGTGGGCCTCGTGTCGCGCACGCACGTCGTGCCGATCAGCCATTCACAAGATACAGCCGGCCCGATGGGGCGCAGTGTCGCCGACGTCGCCGCCGTGCTCAGCGTCATCGCCGGCAGCGATCCGGCGGACGGGGCCACCGCGGAAGCGGATGCACGCCGGCAAGACTACGTCGCCGCGCTCGACGCCAACGCGCTGCAAGGCCGGCGCATCGGCGTGGTGCGCTTCATGGCTGGCTTCCACCCGCCGGTGGATGCGCTTTTCGAGCAAGCAATCGCCGAGCTGCGCGAGGCGGGCGCAGAGATTGTCGAGATCACGGCGCGGCCCGCCGCGATGAACGGGCTCGGCGACGATGAGCTGACCATCCTGCTGGCCGAGCTGCGCAGCGATCTCAACGCGTACCTCGCCACCACGCCGCAACCCGTCCGCACGCGCACGCTGGCGGACGTGATCGCCTTCAACACGCAGACACCGGCGGAGACGGCGCTGTTCGGCCAGGACCTGTTCGAGCAGGCGCAAGCAACACAAGGCGTGGAGGATCCAGCCTATCGCGCGGCGCACGGC
>JAEWNX010000159.1 GCA_023461135.1 Pseudomonadota bacterium | reverse complement strand
GAAGAGCGCGGTGGTCGCGGCGGCGAAGGCGGCTTAGCGCGAACTGCCCAGCGAGGCCGTCGCTAGCCGCTCCACATACAAGTCGTTGGCCATGTGCAGCTCTTCGCTTTGGCTGCCGTCGCAGATCGCGGCGTTTGGGAAGGCCGTCGCGAGTTGGCTGGCGGCTTGGGCTTCCAGTTCTTCCGCGGCGGGGTCGGAGAGGATCCAGCCCAATCGCAGCGGCACGTTGTTGTCGGCGACTTCGACGAAGCGGAGCGAGCAGAAGCGGCCGTCCTGGTGCATGTTGTAGAGGCGGCCAACCGAGATGCGCTGGCGCTCTTCGCGGGTGGCGAGCACGGCTTGCAGTTCGTGAATGTCGAAGTCGAGGCGCCATTTGACAGGGAGGCGCTGTTGGTACGGGTTGCTATCGATGTGCAGCACGGCGATGCGCGGCATTCGTTGCCCGCGGTCGCGGGCGATGCGCTGCAGATGTTCGACGACGCCGATCAGCGTCTCGGCGCCTGAATTGTCGAAATAGCCGCCATCGACGAACCGAAAGGTCGAGTCGTGCGTGCGCACCGAGCCGACCGGCGAGACGACCGGGAAGCGCGCGCTGGAAGCGGCGATAGTGCTCAAGCGGAAGTCGGGCGACTGATTGCAGTTGGGCTCAATCAGCTCGTTGGCGGGCGAGGGGCTCCAGATGCAGCGGAAATCGTGCAGCCAGCGCTGGCGCCCGCGCACATTGGCGAGATCGAGATCGCTGGCGACGTAGACGCCGCCGCTTGAGGTCTCCGTCATGTTGACGAGAAGATGCGGGGCGGCGCGCGGGTGGCCCAGTTCGCCGAACGCGGAGGCGGTGAATGGATTGTGCTGGCGATCGACGTGGAAGGCGTCGGCGAAGGCGTCTTCGAGGCTGAGTTCGAGGCCGCGCTGGCGGTCCGATTGCGCGAAGAAGGCCGTGTCGCTGTCTGTGGTCGAGGCAGGCACGAAGGCCTGAATCAATTCGGGAAACATCTGCTTTGCTAGCGACGGCGATAGATGGTCGCGGCGGAACATGGCGTCGAGCGCGACTTGGCGCGGGCCGGGCGCGGCTTCTTCGTCGAGCGTGCAGCCGTCTCCTTCGAGCGGCAGCACATCGAGGCTGGCGCGATAGGCGGCCGCGCCGACGGCGCCGCCGGAGACGGCGCTAATGGCGAAGATGCGGCTCGCGAGGTGTGGGCATTGGTCCGCCAAGCGGCCAAGCACCGCGGCGGCGAAGTGCGCCGAGCGGATGCCGCCGCCTTCAATGCTGACGAGAATGATCGGCGCATCGCCGCTTTCGCGCGAGAAGGCGTGAAGCGATTCATCGAGGTTCGGACGCTGCAGATCTTCGATCGGCGCGCTCGTGCGCATGAAATGGTTGTCGTCCATACCGATGGCGCCGAGCAGGACGGGCGCAGCGGCGGCTAGCGGGAACGCGGGCAGGCCGGACTGGCGGCCGAAATGGATCAGCCATGAGCCGGCGGCGGTGACCACGGCAAAGCTCAGCGCGATGAGCGGCACGGGGCCCATAAGCCGCGCGAAGTCGATGCCCCAGCCGGGCATGGCGTAGAAGATGCCGGCGAAGCCGATGAAAAGGCCCGGCAGCATCCAGCCATGCGTGGCGCGCGTGATAATCGAGTGGCCGAAGCGCCGGCTCAGGAAGCGCGCCAGCGGCGACCACCAGAAGAAGATGTAGAGGAACGGAAACGCGACGCTGGCGACGGCCATCGTCGTGAATGGCGTCTGCAGCGGATCGCTGATTAGAGCGCCGGCGAGGTGCATGAAATCCTGGCCGAACGAGCGCGAGGCTTCGGCCTGCGCGCCGATGAAGGGCAGGGCCGCGTCGGTGAAGCTAAGCGCGGCGCCGAACCAGGGCGCGAACCATGCGACGCCGACGAAGAGCCGCTGCCAGCCGTTGAACACGCCGTGCACGTGCTGGCCGCGCAGGTCGATGCCGAGCAGACGCGCGGTCCAGTACCGGTTGGTGGCGGCGAACGCGAAGAGGGCAAGGAAGGTGACGCCGGCGCGCACCCAAGCGAACTCGGACCAGGGTTCGTTGCGATCGCCGACATAGTTCGCGAGCGCTTCCTGCACCTGCCCGGCCGCCAGGCCGAATGTGGAGAACACGCCGAACATGACCAGCGAGACGGAGATCGGGTACCAGGTCAACGCAAGATGGCGCTGCAGGCGCTCATAGAACGTGATGCGTCGGCCGTGTGCGCTCATCGCTAACCCCTCAGACCGGCTGGCCTGGCGATCGGGATGCTTTTCGCAGTCTTGAGCCGTGTGGCTGGCTGGAGAGCCCCTCTCGGCGATGCAACCAGCGCCCGCGCTTTCCGGTTCCTCGCGCGGGGCAAATCCGTGTTTGGCCCGAGTCTTAACTCGCACAGAATGCGCAAAGCCGTGATTTTTCGCGGCCTTGCGTCTCAGGTCTCGGGCTTAGGTTTGACGTTTTGGGGACGCCTGTGTATATGTCCCAACACCTTGTGACGCCTCAGAAAATGGCGTCGTGACCCTATGGCATTGCGCTTTTTGACTGCGCCGTTCGCGCAGCGACTGCCTTTTGCCGCACGCGAATTGGAGAGCCTTTGATGTCCACAGCCCCGCGCGCCGATGCTGAGCAGCTTCCGCTCTCGGCGCGCCGTCACTCTGTGTCTGCGCTGGTGCGCGCGCCGTCGATCCCGCCGCGCCGCAAGGACTCCCTGATGACCGAGACCAAGCGGGTTGCGGTCGTGCTGCGCCGCGGCATGAAGCAGAGCGAATTCCGCGATGTCGAAGAGCAACTCGACATGCACAATTTGACGTGCCTGCCGGTGCTGGCCGGCCAGCGGCGCATGACCGTGTCGGACACGCCGGTGTGCGGGTTCATCGTAACAGGCGGTGACATGGACCCCTCCCACGCCGAGCGCGATCTGATCCTGGCGACGGTGCGCGAGACGCTCGAGCGCGAGATTCCGGTGGTGGCGATGTCGGACGCCGTGCCCCTCGTGCTGGAAGCGGCGGGCGTGCAAGGCGCGGTGGCCCAAGGCCGCAGCGTGATCCTGCAACAGGCCGGCGTGCGCGTGCTGAATTCGCACCGCGAGCTGGCTGATGCGGTCAAGCTGATGGCGAAGTCCGCGGCGCGCTAAGCGCTAACGCAAACGTTCGAGCCAGGCGGCCGTGCTCGGATCGAGTGCGACCGCTTCGCTTTGGCCTTGCAGCGGCCCAAGGAGCTGGTTGGCCATTTCCTTGCCGAGCTCGACGCCCCATTGGTCGAACGGGTTCACACCCACGAGCACGGCTTCGGTGAAGGTGCGGTGCTCGTAGAGGGCGAGGAGCGCGCCGAGGGATTCCGGCGTGAGGCCGTCGAGCGCCATCAGCGTTGAGGCGCGGTTGCCGGGGAAGGTGCGGTGCGGGGCGAGGCGATCGGCTTCGGCATCGCTCATGCCTTTCGCGATCATCTCCGCGCGGGCTTGGGCTTGGGTTTTGCCAACCATTAGCGCGCGCGCTTGGGCGAGGGCGTTGGCGTGCATCATCGCACGGTGCGCGGGCGGGCCTTCGTGCGCGCCGGCATTGACGATGAACTCGACGGGGATTTCGTCGACGCCTTGATGCAGCAGTTGAAAGAATGAATGCTGCGCGTTGGTGCCGGCCGCGCCCCAGGTGACGGCGCAGGCGGAGCGATCGAGCGCTTCGCCGTCGCGCGTGATGCGCTTGCCGTTGGATTCCATTTCCAGCTGTTGCGCCCAGGCGGGTAGAAGGCGGAGGCGCTCGGCGTAGGGGATGAGCGCGTACGAGCCGTGGCGGAGTGCGTTGCGGTTCCAGGTCTGGATGGCGGCGGAGAGCGCGGGGACGTTTTGCTCGAAGGGCGTGTCGCGGAAATGCTTGTCCATCTCCTCGGCTCCGCCGAGCATCTGAAAGAAGACGCCGTGCGTCAGCGCAATTTCGCACGCGAGCGAAACGGACGACCAGAGCGAATAACGCCCGCCAACCCAGTCCCAGAACGGAAACACATCGTCCGCCGCGACGCCCCAGGCGACCGCTTTGTCAGGCGCGGCGGTGGCGGCGGCGATGCGCTTAGGGCCCCAGCCACGAACGTACTCGGCGTTGGCGAGGGTTTCCTGGGTGGTGAAGGTTTTCGAGACGACGATGAGCAGCGTGCGATTGGGATCGAGGCCTTCGATGGCGTCGGCGACATCGGCGCCATCGACGTTGGAGGCGAAGCGGACGGTCAGGCCGGGGCGGCGATAGGCTTTCAGGGCGTCGAGCACGAGGCGCGGGCCGAGATCGGAACCGCCGATGCCGAGATGGATGATCGCGTCGTAATCGCCGCTCTCGGCGATGTCGTGCGCGAAGGCGTGCATGCGATCCAAGACGGCGGTGATCTCGTTGTCGCCGCCGAGCGGATCCTGGATGCGCAGCGCCCAGTGCTTGGCGGCGCGGCCTTCCGTGGTGTTGACGATGTCGCCGGCGAAGAGCTTGGCGCGCCAGCCGTCGAAATTGGCGGCGCTCGCGAGCGCTTCGAGGGAGGCGAGCGCGGCCGCGTCGATGCGCTGCTTGGAGAAATCGGCGATGATATGCGGCGCTTCGAACGTCAACGCTTCGGCGCGCTTGGGATCGGCCTGGAACAGATCGATAAGCGAAGACTTCGCCAGCCGCGCGGCCTCGCGCTCGATCTCGGCCCAGGCCTGCTGTGTCGCGGCGAAAGGTGTGGCGCTCATGGGGCCAAGCCTCTAACAGGACGGCGGCATGGCGACAATTCTAGTCACCGGCGGGGCGGGGTACGTGGGCTCGCATTGCTGTCTGGCGCTGAAACGCGCCGGGCACGACGTGGTCGTCTTCGTCAATCTCTACAACGGCCACGAGCGCTTCGTGAAATGGGGGCCATTCGAGCGCGGCGATATCCGCGATCGCGCGCGGCTAAGCGAGGTGTTCGCGGCGCACAAGCCCGATGCGGTGCTGCATTGCGCGGCGCTGATCGAAGTGGGCGAGTCGGTGAAGCACCCGGATCGCTTCTACGACAACAACGTCACGGGCGCGCTGGTGCTGCTGGACGTGATGCGCGAAGCGGGCGTGAAGCCGTTCGTGTTTTCGTCGACGTGCGCCACGTACGGCGAGCCGCAGCGTCTGCCGATGGACGAGGCGCATCCGCAGGCGCCGGTGAGCCCCTATGGCTGGACCAAGCTCATGGTGGAGCGCGCAAGCCGCGATATCGCGGCGGCGCACGGGATCAACTTCGCGCATCTGCGCTATTTCAATGCGGCTGGCGCTGCGCCGGATGAGGGGATCGGCGAACGGCACGAGCCGGAGACGCACGCCATCCCCCTCGCGCTGATGACGCTGCTGGGGCGGCGGCAGGGGTTCAAGGTCTTTGGGCAGGATTACGAGACGCGTGATGGCTCGTGCCTGCGCGACTACGTGCATGTGCTGGATTTGGCTGACGCGCATGTGCGCGCGATCGACCGGCTATTGGCGGGCGGCGCGTCGCTGGCGGCCAATCTCGGCACGGGCGACGGCGTGACGGTGCTGGAACTGCTTGCGGCGATCGAGCGCGTGACCGGCAAGCGCGTGCCAGCGGAAGCCGCCGCCCGCCGTGAAGGCGATGCGCCCGCGCTCGTGGCCGACAACGCTTATGCGCGGCGCGAACTCGGCTGGACGCCCGAGCGCGGGGTCGATCGGATCATTGCCGACGCGTGGACGTTGCATTCCGAGGTGGAGCCGGCGCTGTTCGGATAGCTGGGCGAATTAGCTGGTGAGACCGACTTCCTGCAGCAGATCGCGCCAGCGGCCATACGGCGCTCTGCAGAAGCGCAGCCCTCCATAGAGCGCGGACGTCTGCGCGCCGAGCTGGGCCGAGGGAAACAGCAGCGTCAGGCCGCTGGTGCGCAATTGCGTGGGAAGCCGCCAAGTGTCGGGACGAACACGCACGGAATTGTGCAGAACAACGGCGTTGAGCGCCGCTTCCACGGTGGCGAGCGGCGCCTGCAGACGTGCAGCGAATTGCGCGAACTCACCATCTAGCCCAGACAATTCATCGACGAACGCACGCAGCAGGATGGCCGCGTCGGCGTAGTTGCCGTTGAAGAATCTCAGGACGTGATTGGCCGCCGCCTGAAATGCCCCCTGGACTGCAAGCTTCCTCAGCCGCGAGCCTTGGCTGATCCACCCGGTGATCGCGCCAGCGAGGGCGTCCACGGCTCGCGCCAGATTCGGCAGGGCGTCGGTGCGGACGGCGCTGATCGCGGCGGCTTCTCGAACGTACCACCAGCGCGAACTATAGCAGCGGTGAAACTCCGCGCAGAGGAGAGGCGCGATATCGTAAGCGTTTAGGCCGGGCGCCTGTTTTACGGCGCTCAGGACCCAATCGTATGGAAGGCCCTGTCCCGGCACGCCGACTTCCGACCCCACAAGCACGTCCGCAACGCTGGACACCTGCATCGCAACCTCGAGT
>JAEWNX010000158.1 GCA_023461135.1 Pseudomonadota bacterium | reverse complement strand
CACCTTAGGGTCGAAAGAAGCGCCGGCGGCCGGCTCAGCCGCCGGCGCAATTCTTTCGTGCGACAACCTGAATCCCGTCCTGCCGCGCCGGCATGTTGCGCTGCAGCGCGCCGCTACGTAAACGGGCTCATGGCCAACAAAGTTTATCGAGACGCGAGGTCCGCGCTCGAAGGCATGACCTTCGACGGCATGACGGTGATGAGCGGCGGTTTCGGCCTCTGCGGCATTCCCGAGAACCTCATTTTCGCGCTGCGCGACAGCGGCGTGAAGGACATCACGGTCATTTCCAACAATGCCGGCGTCGACGGCTGGGGCCTCGGGCTGCTGCTGGAGACCAGGCAGATCAAGAAGATGGTTTCCTCGTACGTTGGCGAGAACAAAGAGTTCGCGCGCCAGTTCTTGGCGGGCGAGCTGGAGCTCGAGTTCAACCCGCAGGGCACGCTTGCCGAGCGCTGCCGGGCAGGGGGCGCGGGGATCGCCGGCTTCTATACGAAGACGGGTGTCGGCACGCTGGTGGCTGAGGGCAAAGAGACGAAAGAGTTTAACGGCGAGACATATGTGCTCGAAACCGGGCTGGTCGCGGACCTTTCCATCGTAAAGGCGTGGAAGGGCGATAAGGAAGGTAACCTCATCTTCCGCAAAACCGCGCGTAACTTTAATCCGATGATGGCGACGGCGGGTAAGAAGTGCGTCGCCGAGGTCGAGATCCTCGTTGAGACCGGCGAATTGGATCCCGACGCCATCCATACGCCGGGCATTTACGTCGATCGCATCGTAAAGGGCGTGTTCGAGAAGCGCATCGAGCAGCGGACAGTTCGTCAGCGATCATGAAACGCCTACCGGACGACATCTATGAAAAGGCCGAAGGTCAGTTTTACGGCCTCCTGATCATTGTCGTGTTCGGCGTCTTCATCGTAGTTGCAGTTTTTGCAGCTCCCCATGTGGAGCAGTTCATCCAGTGGGCCGATGGGAGATAAGTATGCCGTGGTCTCGTGATCAGCTCGCCCAACGCGCCGCCAAGGAATTGCGCGACGGCTTCTACGTTAATCTCGGCATCGGCATTCCGACGCTGGTGGCGAACTACATCCCGCAGGGGATGGAGGTCACGCTCCAGTCGGAGAACGGGATGCTGGGCATGGGACCCTTCCCGTTCGAAGGCGAAGAAGACCCCGATCTGATTAACGCCGGCAAGCAAACCATCACCGAGCTGAAAAAGACGTCCTATTTCTCCTCTTCCGATTCATTCGCCATGATCCGGGGCGGCCATATCGACCTTTCCATCCTCGGCGCCATGGAAGTCACCGACCGCGGCGATCTCGCCAACTGGATGGTGCCCGGCAAGATGGTGAAGGGCATGGGCGGGGCCATGGATCTGGTCGCCGGCGTCAAAAAAGTGGTCGTGGTGATGGAGCACACGTCCAAGGACGGCGCCTCGAAGCTCCTGAAGAAATGCACGCTGCCGCTGACGGGCGTGAACGTGGTTGATTTGGTGATAACCGATCTCGGGGTGTTCGAGATCGACAAGCATGGTTCACAACCGATGAAGCTGATTGAACTCGCAGGCGGTGTGAGCCTCGATGAGATCACGGCTAAGACCGAAGCAAGCTTCGTAAACGCTTTGCGTTAGGCGACCACTCCCCCGGCGCTGTGGCGAAACATCATGAACGGCAGGGGAGAGGCGCCTGCGCGCGAAGTCTTCACACAAATGAACACGCTTAAAATTCGCGGGCGTTGCTTTGTCTTATCAGAGTAACGCACCTATTCACGTTTCCTAATCACCTCTCAGGTAAGTTCACCGGAACACTTCGTGCAGAGAGGGTGCCGATGGGCAGCCCTCCGACCTGGGTCTGGTGATGCTTCGTGCCGATATGAAGCGGACGGTGAGGCGTCGTGCGTCTGCTTTGGCAGCGTGCGCGCTCGCGGCGTGCGCTATTTTCTGGCACGAAGAAGCTTCTGCACAAACGGTGTCGTCGCATGAACTGACAAGCGTGCTGGCGCGCATCGCAGAGCAGGAGAACCGTCTTAACGCGCAGGAACGTTTGCTGCGCGAGCAGCAACAACAAATCACGGAGCAGCGCTCGTTAATTGAGCGTCAACGCCGTGAAATCGAAGCGATGGCCGGCGTGTCCGACGCGGAATTGGGCGAGTTTCGCGGCGCGGGAATGGCGTCGAGCGCTCTGAATTTCAACGGATTGGCGGATGATGAACCGATTTCGCTAAACCGCGGAACGCCGGTGCGGGCATTGCTGCAAGCCGATGCGGGCGGCGGATCGGCGCCGCCGACTTCGGCTGTTGCGCCGAACGGGCCGGTGGGTGAAGCGCCGCCGGAACAGCCGCCAGCGACATCGGCAGTAGAAGCGCTGCCGGAGGGGCAGAACGCCCTGCTTGGCCGCGGCCGCCTCGTCATCGAACCGTCGATCGAGTACTCGCGCAGCTCCAACAACCGCCTCGTTTTCCGCGGCGCGGTGATCGCCGAAGGCATCCAAATCGGTTTGCTGGAAGCTAACGAGACAGCGCGCGATACGCTCGTGGCGTCGATGGCGGTGCGTTACGCGCTCACTGACCGGCTCGAAATCGAGGCGCGCGTTCCGTACATCCACCGCAACGACCGCGTCACGACGCTGTCGCAGAACTCGACGCAGACGACCCGCACGTTCGAACTGAACGGCGGCGATATCGGCGATGTCGAGATCTCAGCCCGCTACCAGCTTAACGAAGGGCGCAATGGCGCGCCCCTCTTCGTGGCGAGCGCGCGGGTGAAGTCGGACACCGGCCGCGGCCCGTTCGATCTGGCGCGCGACGCGCAGGGCGTTGCGACCGAACTGGCGACAGGCTCGGGCTTCTGGGGCGTGCAAGGCGGCATCTCGATGCTCTACCCGACCGACCCGGTGGTGCTGTTCGCCAATGCGAGCTACCTCTACAATATCGAGCGGGACGTGAATCGCACGTTCGGCTCGGTCACGGTGGGCAATGTCGATCCGGGCGACTCGATCAGCGGCGGCTTCGGCATGGGCTTCGCGCTCAACCCGCGCTTCTCCTACTCGCTTGGTTACTCGCACGCTTACGTGATGGAGACCGAGACCGAACTAAACAACACCGTGCAGACCTCGAACGCCCTGCAAGTGGGCACGCTGCAGTTCGGCATGAGCTTCCGCGCCACCGAGCGCACGACGCTCTCCACCAGCGTCGATGTCGGGGTTACGCGGGATGCGCCGGATGTCAGGGTGTCCTTCAGGAGCCCGTTCCGCTGGTAGCGGAGAGCCCGGCGCGCCGCCGGGCTTTTTCTTTGGCCCCATTGCTGGTAGGCGCTCGCCCTCCCGGAGAGATGGCCGAGTGGTTTAAGGCAGCGGTCTTGAAAACCGCCGTGGGTGTAAGCCCACCGTGGGTTCGAATCCCACTCTCTCCGCCACTCGGCTAATGGGCTTGCGCCAAGAGCGCGGCCGTCAGGTACATGCCGAGCCCGAACACCGTGTGCGATAGCACGGCCTTCAGGCGCGTCACGTTGGGCTTTGGCGTCTTCGATGCGGCGATGCCGGCGCCCATGCCCGGCTGCATGACGAAAAAGGGGGCGACTAGGGTCGCCCAGCCTAAGATGAGCGGTGGCGCCAGCGTCGGGGCGTGCGCCCAGGCCAAGCCCGTGATTGCGAGCAGGACGGCGGCATAGAAGACGCCAATAGCGTAGTGCGCGATCCATCCGATCGCCCGTTCGCCGGGGATCGGGGCGGCATCGGCGACATTGGCGTGCGCGAACGTTCCGCGCGGCATGTGACCGATCCATCGACCAACCATGCCCCAGTTCGTCGTCGCGACGCCGAATTGCCGAAGCAACAGCGACCACAGATCCAAGATGATGGTGGCGCCGATGCCGATCAGCAGCGCCGACATAATGTATTCAAGCGCTTCATTCATCGAAATCCCAACCGCTGCACGAAGGACGGGGCATGGTTAGCGCGCTTCTATGGATGCCGCGATACTCCGAACAGGCTTCGGCAACGAACCTTCCATGACTGGCCCGAACAATACGAACGCTATCGCGCCGGCGGCTCCGACTAGGATCCTGACGCCAACACCGATTGAGGCCGGCGCATGGTTTACCCGCGTTATTGATGAAGCTGAAAAAAGGATAAAAGCTTACTCAGCATCAATCCGGTGTCTGTATCACTGGCGGCTCAAGTTTCGTGGGGTCGTCTCTTGCTGCTTCGCACTGCGCCGCGCGCATTCGCGCTTTCCTGCCTCGGTCTGCTGGCGTTCGCCGGATCGGCTTCGGCGCAGCGGGCGCCGATCGTCTACGCCGGGCAGGGCGGGGCGCAGACGCAAACTGCAGACGCCAGCGCTCGCCTCGAAGGCGGCAGCGAGAATTCTTACGGCTACGGCTCAGCTCACCGCCGCCGCGAAGGCGCAGTGATCGATCTGCGCCGGCCGTCCAGTGGCGCGCCGCGCGTGACGCCGGTGGCTGACCAGCAGGAAACCCCGCTCCCGATCGGTGAGCCCCAAGCGGACGACGAACAGGATCGCGAGGAGGGGGCTCAGCCTTGGCTTGAGCGCGAGCGCGTGGGCCCGCCCTACCAGGCGAACGGCCAGTGGTACGTGCCGACGCCGGAACCGGGTTATGCACAGACCGGAACGGCCTCCTGGTACGGATCGCAGTTTCACGGCCAACGCACAGCCAGCGGGGAAGTGTTCGATCAGGAGGCGCTCACGGCCGCGCACCCCACGTTGCCCATCCCCAGCCTCGTACAGGTCACCAATCTGGACAACGGCCGTGAGGTCATCGTGCGCGTGAACGACCGCGGGCCGTTTGTGCGGGAGCGTGTCATCGATCTTTCGCGGAGCG
This sequence comes from Pseudomonadota bacterium, assembly GCA_023461135.1. GTDB lineage: Bacteria > Pseudomonadota > Alphaproteobacteria > Caulobacterales > Aquidulcibacteraceae > Vitreimonas. The sequence goes on along the minus strand of JAEWNX010000158.1, from coordinate 594 downwards.
CGGCCCAGGTGCTGGGATTCGAAGCGGCCGGTCACGCGCGCGTTCATGTTCGTTATTTGGGCCCTGCTCCGCGCCGCGTTAACGCGGACGGCACGCCTGGCCCCGCCTCGCCGCCCTCGCCTCCGCCCGCCGCACCGGCGACGGTGGAAGAGCAGGGGCCGCGGTCCCTACTCCCGCCATCTTCCGTCGCTCCCCAAACCGAACTCGCGGGCGCGCCTGTGGAAGACTATCGCGCACCGGCTCCCTCGTATGGGCCGCCAGCGGCGTCGGGCGCCTACTACGTGCAAGTTGGAGCCTTTTCCGACCTTTCGAACGCACATCGGGTCCGCGATGCGGTAGGGGCGGCGGGACCTGTGGTGGTCGATGTCCGCCGTGGCGCATCGGGTGCGGAACTGTTCCGTGTTCGTGTTGGCCCGTGGAACAGCGTCGAGGAAGCGGACGCTGCGCGGCGTCAACTTGCCGCCCTCGGTTATGGCGAGACGATCCTCGCTGCACGCTGAGCGTTGACGCAAAAGCGCCGCCTCGGTTTGCTCTCACCATTCGGCGCGTTTGGCGCTGACGATTCGGCGGATCCATGAAACTGGCCCGCGCGCT
>JAEWNX010000157.1 GCA_023461135.1 Pseudomonadota bacterium | reverse complement strand
AATGCAGATGACGCGCTGCGCACGCGCGCGAGTGCTGTGTCCATCTCCGCGTTGGTGAGGACATGGCCGGCGGCGGCCATGGCTTCGACGTCTGCGCGAACGGCGGCGAGCTTCTTGGCGAGATCGTCGACGTTTGCAGCGACGGCGCCGCCCGCGGCGAGTGCTTGTGCGGCGAGCTCGAGGATTGCGGCGGCGCGGGTGCGTTGGGTTTCCGGGACGAGGGGCAGGAAGGCGGAGAGCGCCGCGAGCAGCATCTGCACTTGCAGGACAAGGTTCAGCATTGGTGTTCTCCGTTAGCCGCGGTGCGCGCGGACCAGGCCTTCGAGTTCGGCCAGGGGGGCTTCGGCGGATTGCATCGCCTCGCTGAGGCGTTGCGCGGCGATGGTGAGCGCGGTGGCGGTGCGTTGCAGTGCAGGCTGGCCTTGGCCGGAGGCGGCTTCGAACTCGGCGCGTGCGCGCACGTAGGCGCGAATGGCGATGCCGAGCGCCTCGGCGGCCGGCGTGGCGGCGCGTTCGGCTTGGCCGATCGCGCGCTTGAACGCGAGCGGCGTCGCTGGATCGCGGACGATGTCGGTCGCTTCTTCGAGCACGGCGGCGTAGGCGCGCAAAGCGGCGTAGGCGCGCTGATCGAGGGTGCGCGCGGCGGCGATGGGGTTTTCGAGCCGCGTTTCACCTAACGGCGTGGATGTGCAGGCCGGTGTCGCGGCGATCGCGACCGCGAGCGCGACGATGCGTATGGCTTTGATCATCTCGCGCTCCTCACGTGATCGGATTTCGCGCACGCGCGCGGCCTACGGCGACGCCGATGAGGCCAAGCGTGACGACAAGATCGATGAACGCGCCCGCCAGCTCTTGCGCCGCGCCTTCGGGCAGCGCGACGCCGAGCCGCTCGGCGGCGACGGCAATGGCGATGGCTGCGGCGCTTTGCAGGGTCAGCGAATGCATCGCGCGTCGTTGGGTTGGTGTTTCGCTCATGGGCTCCTCGTTTGAAGGAGAAGCCTAAGGCCGCTTCGGCTCGGTCGGATTGAACGGCGCGCGAGCCCGCGTTTTCAGGCGCTTCCGGCTGAAACGTGTTGGATAGAGCAGTTCTCTATCCCCGCTTTTTCGCGGTCAGCGCGCGCAGAGTGCGGCTTTCGCCTGGTCGTACTCACGCTTCAAGCGCGCGATCAGATCGGCGGTCGGCACGACCTCATGCACAGCGCCGACGCCCTGCCCGGCGCCCCAAATTTCCTTCCACGCCTTCGCCTTGGAGGAGCCGGACGCGAAGTTCATCGCGCTGGGATCGCTTTCAGGCAGGTTCGCCGGGTCCATGCCGGCGGCGACGATGGAGCCTTTGAGATAATTGCCGAGCACGCCGGTGAAGAGGTTTGTGTAGACGATATCGCCGGCGGTCGAGTCGACGATCATCTGCTTGTAGGCCTCGGGCGCGTTCGCTTCTGTCGTGGCAATGAAGGCCGAGCCCATGTAGGCGAGGTCGGCGCCCATGGCTTGCGCGGCGAGGATGCCTTGGCCCGTGGCGATGGCGCCGGAGAGCAGCAGCGGACCGTCGAAGAATTCGCGAATCTCGCTGATGAGTGCGAAGGGCGACAAACCGCCCGCGTGTCCGCCGGCGCCGGCGCACACGGCGATGAGGCCGTCGGCGCCCTTCTCAAGCGCCTTCTTGGCGAAAGTGATGTTGATGACGTCGTGCAGCACGATGCCGCCATAGGAGTGGATGGCTTCGTTCACTTCCGGCCGCGCGCCGAGCGAGGTGATGACGATCGGCACTTTGTGCTTCACGCACATCGCGACGTCCTCATCCAGGCGCGCATTCGTCTTGTGCACGATCTGGTTCACGGCGTACGGCGCGGCGGGCGTATCGGGATGCGTCTCGTCCCACTCCGCCAACTCGTCCTTGATGCGATGGAGCCAATCGTCCAGCACCGGCTGCGGGCGCGCGTTGAGCGCGGGGAAACCGCCGACAATGCCGCCCTTGCACTGCGCGATCACCAAGTCCGGGTTGGCGATGATGAATTGCGGGGCGCCCACGGCTGGGAGACGCAACTTGTCGAAAATGGGCGGCAGGGCCATGCTTTGCTCCAGTTGCGCCAAGGCGTAGCGTGCGCTGAAAAGCGCGTCGATGCCTGACATGGCGTCAAGGGACACGGAAATGTCGGACGAACTGCACCTGGGCGAGCGCGCGGACGAAGCGGACTGGCGCGCGCTGGTCGAGCAAGGCCTGAAAGGCGCGCGTTGGGAGCGGCTCGTTGGACAGACGGCCGACGGCATTGCGATCCAGCCGCTCTATCGCGAACCCTATGTGCATACGGCGACGGATGTGTCCGGCTTTCCGGGCGCTGCGCCGTACATTCGCGGTGAGCGCGCGGGCGCGTGGCGCGTTCGCCAGGCGTACGAGCATCCTGACGTCGAGCAGACCCATCGTGAGATCCTTGCCGATCTCGACGGCGGCGTAGCGGGCATTGAACTGGCGCTCGGCGAAGACGGCGTCGCGATCCGCAGCGCCGCCGATCTTGATCGCGCGCTGGCCAAGGTCATTCTCGAAGCGGCCCCTGTTTCGCTCGATCGCGCCGACCTCGCCGCGGCGACGACGCTGGAGGGAAAACTCAAGGGCGTGGCGGCGTCCGGCACGGCGTTCAATCTCGATCCAATCGGCGCGCTAATGCGGACGGGCGAGTTTTCGCAGTCGGCGCTAAAGGATGCCTCGGGCTTTGCCGAGCGCATGCGGGGCGCCCTGCCCGCCGCCACGAGCCTGCGCGTAGATGCGCGCCCGGTGCACGAAGCTGGCGGCACGGAGGCGCAAGAAATCGCTGCCGCGTTGTCGGCTGGCATCACTTATCTGCGTGCGCTTGCCGAGGATGACGGACTGAATGTCGCCGAGGCCGGCGCCGCGCTGAGCTTTGCGGTGTCGGTCGGCCCTGACGTGCTGGTCGAGACGGCCAAGCTGCGCGCGCTGCGTTTGTGCTGGGCGCGGGTGATGGAGGCGAGCGGGGCAGCGCCAGAACATCGCGGGGCGCACATCCACGCTTTCACGTCACGCCGGATGATGACGCGCTACGATGCGTGGACGAACATCCTGCGCGTGACGACCGCGGCTTTCGCTGCGGGAATTGGCGGCGCGGACGATATCACGACGTATCCGTTCACCGACGCGCTTGGGTTGCCCACGCCCTTCGCGCGTCGCGTGGCGCGCAACACGCAGCATGTGCTGTTGGAGGAATGCCGCCTCGGTCATGTCGCCGATCCGGCGGGCGGCGCGTGGTTCGTGGAAAGACTAACCCGCGATCTCGCGGCGAAAGCCTGGGAGATCATGCAGGACATCGAGGCGCGCGGCGGAATCGTCAGCGCGCTGCAGAGCGGGTATCTGCAAGCGATGGTAGGCGAAGCACGGGCGCGGCGTCAGCAGGCGATCGCGTTGCGCCGGGAGACCATAACCGGCGTCACCGACTTTCCGTTGCTTGGCGCGGCGATGCCTGCGGTTTCTTCCCCCGATTACGGGGGAGGCAGTCGCGAGCTTGCTCGCGACGGAGGGGGCGACGTCGCGCAACGGCTTGCAAGCACAGCGGCGCAGCGCCGCCCCCCGGCAACCAGCAGGGG
>JAEWNX010000156.1 GCA_023461135.1 Pseudomonadota bacterium | reverse complement strand
CGATCTGCTCGCGGCGGGGGGGCGGTAGCACGCGCCTCGCCGGCATTGTGCCCGTGCTCGGTGTCTGCAAGGCTGTGATCGTGCTGGCGAGGGCGCCGGCGCTCGGGGGGACGCTATGAAACGGCTGGCTATTGCATGTGCGGTGTTTGCTTTGGCGACGCCGGCGTTGGCTCAAGAACGCGCTGGCTTCGATCCCGCCGTTGAGACCGCGATCGAGAACGTGATGCCGCGGCTGATCACGTGGCGGCGCGACATCCATCAGAATCCGGAACTCGGCAATCGCGAGACGCGCACGGCGGCGCTGGTTGCGCGGCATTTGCGGTCGCTGCGGTTCGATGAAGTGCGCACGGGCGTCGCGCACACGGGCGTTGTCGGCGTGCTGCGCGGCGCGCGGCCCGGGCCGGTGATTGCGCTCCGTGCGGACATGGACGCGCTGCCGGTCACTGAGGAGGTCGACGTGCCGTTCCGCTCGCGCGTGCGCACGACGTACAACGGCGAACAAGTCGGTGTGATGCATGCGTGCGGGCACGACACGCATGTCGCGATCCTGATGGCCGCGGCGGAAGTGCTGGCGCGTCGGCGCGCGGAACTGGCGGGGACCATCGTGTTCATCTTTCAGCCGGCGGAAGAAGGGGCGCCGCAGGGCGAGGAAGGTGGCGCTGAACTCATGCTGCGCGAAGGGCTGTTCCAGCAATTGCGGCCCGAGGCGGTGTTCGGCTTGCATGTCGGCAACGAGGAAGGCGGCGTCGTCTTCGCCTCGGCCGGCGGCATTCAGGCGAGCGCGGACGGGTTTCGCATCGTGGTGCACGGACGTCAGACGCACGCCTCGCGTCCGCACGAAGGCCTCGATCCGATCACGACGTCGGCGCAAATCGTGCAGGCGCTGCAACTCATTCCGTCGCGCCAGATCAACGCCGTGGAAACGCCCATCGTCGTCAGTATCGGGCGCATCCGGGGCGGCCTGCGCAACAACATCATCCCCGACGAAGTCGAACTGTGGGGCACGCTGCGCACACTCGACTCAGGGGCGCGCGAAGACGCCATGGCGCGCATCCGCCGCACAGCCGAAGAGATCGCGGCGGCTTCGGGCGCTACGGCGGAGGTGATTTGGGAGGAGGGCAATTATCCGGTGCTGGACAATGACGACGCGACGACGGCGCGCGGTGTCGCCGCGCTGCGGCGCGTGCTTGGCGCCGAGCATGTGCGGCCGCGCGTCCCGATCATGGGCGCGGAGGACTTTTCCTTCTTCGCCAACGAAGTCCCGGGATTTTACTTCCATGTCGGCGTGAATGCGCCGGGTGTTACGGATGCGCCGTCGAACCACAGCCCACGCTTCTACGTGCACGAGCCGGCGCTGGAGACAGGATTGCGCGCGATGCTGGCGGTGGCGTTGGATCGTGTGGAGCCGGAGGCGATAGCGGGACCACAGGGAGCTCTGCAGTGAAGACGAACCATTTCACAGCGTTGGCGCTTGCCGCATCGCTCGCTCTAGCCGCCCCATCCTCCGCGCAGCCTGCTGGCGCCTTCTCCGCGCAGGTGGAAGCATCCATCGCGCAAGTGCTGCCGCGCATGGTGGCTTGGCGGCGCGACCTTCACGAGCACCCTGAGCTTTCCTACGAGGAAGTGCGCACCGCCCGCGTGGTGGCGCAGCATCTGCGCTCGCTGCGCTTAGAAGTGCGCACGGGCGTCGCGCAGACGGGTGTTGTCGGCATTTTGCGTGGCGCGCGGCCTGGTCCGGTGATCGCGCTGCGTGCGGACATGGATGCTCTGCCGGTGACGGAGGAAGGCGATCTGCCGTTCCGCTCACGGGCGCGCGGCGTCTATCAGGGCCAGCAAGTTGGCGTGATGCACGCCTGCGGACACGACACGCACGTCGCTATCCTGATGGCGGCGGCCCAGGTGCTGGCGTCCCGGCGCGATGAGATCGCGGGCACGGTGATCTTCGTATTCCAGCCTTCGGAAGAGGGTGCCCCGCCTGGCGGACTGGGCGGCGCACGGCGCATGCTGGAGGAGGACGTGTTCGGCGATCTGGCGCCGGAAGCGATATTTGGACTGCACGCCTGGCCGGGGCCGACGGGGACGGTGACAATGAACGCCGGGCCCGCAATGGCGGGCTCGGACCGTTTGGAAATCACAGTGACGGGTAGCCAAACGCACGGCGCGCAACCGCATCGCGGCGTCGATCCGATCGTGGTGTCAGCGCAGATCGTCAATGCACTACAGACGATCCCATCGCGCCAACTGGATGCGGTGCGTTCGCCGGTGATCGTCACGATCGGCTCGATCCATGGCGGCGTGCGCTACAACATCATCCCACAGACCGTGGAGATGCAGGGCACCATCCGCTATCTCAATCCGGAGACCCGCGAGGAAATCTACACGCGCGTGCGCCGCACCGTGACGGACATCGCATCGGCCTCGGGCGCCACGGCGGAAGTGCGCATCATCGAAAACGCCGTGCCGGTGGTGAACCCGCCGGAGATGGTCGCGCGCGCACGCGCTGCCGCGGCGCGGGCGATCGGCGAACAGAATGTGCTGACCGCCGCGCCGGTGATGCCGGCCGAGGACTTCGCCTACTTCCAGCGCCAAGTGCCGGGTGTGTTCTTCTTTTATGGCGTCAATCCGCCGGGTGTTTCGGCGGAGGATGCGGCGCCTAATCATAATCCGCGCTTCTTCGTGCACGAGCCGTCGATGGAGACGGCGCTGCGCGCGATGTTGGCGGTAGCGCTGGATCGGGTTGGCGGCGCGAGCAATTCGTAATCGCCATTTCACAAAGTTCCGCCCCGTGGGCGACGCGTACCGGGGCCGTTTTTCTTGACTTAGCGGCAGCGGTAGCGCCCTATGCCGCCCGGACTACACGGTCGAGACGTTCCGACCGCGCGCCTCATTGCGCCGGCTTTCGTTCTTCCAAGCAGGTCCAGCCGTGCGTCGCTTGTGACCTCGGTGCTTTTTTGAGGAGTGCGCCCATGGCGACGGGTGTTGTGAAGTGGTTCAACATGGCGAAGGGCTTCGGCTTCATCGCTCCGGATGAAGGCGGCCAGGACGTGTTTGTGCACGTCAGCGCGGTCGAGCGTTCCGGGCTCACGGGTCTGCGCGAAGGCCAGGCGGTGAGCTTCGACGTGGAGAACGATCCGCGCAAGAACAAGCCGTCGGCGGTAAACATCAAGCCCGTCTGACGCCTCTTAAACCATAGACTTTGCATCGCCGCTTGGGTTAGCCCTCGCGGCGATTTGCTTTTCTGAAGGACACGCGATGACCGCGCCATTCCGCCTCTACGGCGCAGAGCTTTCACCGTATTCGGTGAAGCTGCGCTCCTACCTTCGCTACAAGGGCCTGCCGTTCGAGTGGATGCAGCGCACCGAGGCGCGCCAGCAGGATTTTCAACGCTACGCCAAGCTGCCGCTGGTGCCGGTGCTGGTGGATGCGGACGACAAGGCGCTGCAGGATTCCACGCCGATCATCGAGAAGCTTGAACAGGAGTTTCCCGAACCGTCGATCGCACCGGAAGAGGGTGCACTCGCGTTCGTCGCGGTGCTGCTCGAGGATTATGCGGACGAGTGGCTCAACAAAGCGATGTTCCATTATCGCTGGAGCTATCCGGACGATCAGGAGAGCGCCGCACGCCGGATCGTCGACATGCTGTTCGAAGACGCCGACAAGCCGGAGGGCATCGAGGAGTCCGTGCGCACGCGCATGGTTGGGCGGCTGCACCATGTCGGCTCCTCGCCAGAGACCGCGCCGGTGATCGAAGGCTCGTTCGCGCGTGTGATCGTATTGCTCGACAAGCTCGTGTGGTCGCGTCCGTACCTCTTCGGCGGCCGGCCGAGCGTTGCGGATTTTGGATTGGCGGGCCAATTGAAGCAGTTGCTTTCCGACCCGACGCCGAGCGCGATGATCAAGGCGCAGGCGCCTAACCTCGTGAGTTGGATCGAGCGCATGGACGCGCCGGAGGCGACGGGCGAATTCGCGGCGTTCGACGCGGTGCGCGCCGACCTTGTCGATCTGCTGCGCGAAGAGGTGGCGGGCGTTTATTTGTCCTTGTTTTCGGCGAATTCTCTGGCGGTGGACGAAGATGCGACT
>JAEWNX010000155.1 GCA_023461135.1 Pseudomonadota bacterium | reverse complement strand
GCGGCGAAGATGATCGCCGGCACCGCCCGTTCGATGGGCGTGGAAGTGGTGGAGTAACGCGCCATGGCTGAAGAAAAGAAGTCCAAGGCGCTGAAGCTGCCAAAGCGCCAGCAAAAGAGCCACGCCGGTATCGACTCGCGCAAGCTGCACACCCTCGACGAAGCCGTGAAGCTCATCAAGGCACGTGCGAACGCAAAGTTCGACGAAACCGTCGAAGTGTCGATGAACCTTGGCGTCGATCCGAAGTACCCGGACCAGCAAGTGCGCGGCGTCGTCTCGCTGCCGAACGGCACCGGCCGCACCGCGCGCGTTGCGGTGTTTGCGCGTGGGCCGAAGGCTGAAGAAGCCAAGGCCGCAGGTGCAGATATCGTCGGCGCTGAAGACCTGTTCGAGACCGTCAATGGCGGCAAGATCGATTTCGAACGGCTCATCGCGACGCCCGACATGATGGCGCTCGTGGGCCGTCTCGGCAAAGTGCTGGGCCCGCGCGGCCTGATGCCTAACCCGAAGGTCGGCACCGTCACCATGGACGTGAAGAAGGCCGTGTCGGACGCCAAAGGCGGCGCGGTTGAATTCCGCGTCGAGAAGGCCGGCATCATCCACGCTGGCGTCGGCAAGGCGAGCTTCAGCGAAGAGCAGATCCGTCAGAACGTGAAGGCGTTCATCGACGCGGTCGCCAAGTCCAAGCCGTCGGGCGCGAAGGGGACTTTCGTGAAGAAGGTCGCCCTGTCGACGACGATGGGACCCGGCGTGCGCGTCGACCCGGCCAACGCCACGGCGCAAGGCTAAGGCGCGTGGCGCTCGGTCAGCCACGTTTCGTCGATCGTGGCGCGCTCACGGTTGCGGGGCTGCGCCGGACCTTTACGCCGGCGACGGTGTCGCAATTCCTGACGCAATGGACGGTGATGCGCGGGCAAGTCCCGCTCATCACCGGGCGCGTCGGCGGGGACGCCTACGGCCTTTGGTTCGATGTGTTGAAGGGCGGCGCGTTCTCTTACCTGACCGGCGTTGCGGTCGGCGAGTTCGCTCCCGTCAACCCCCAGTTCGACTCCGCCTCCATCGCACCGCAGCACTACGCCGTGTTCACGCACGATGGCGATCCCAACGCCATACGGCAGACCATCGAGGCCGCGCTCGGGCAATGGCTGCCGCAGTCCGGCCGCGAGCTGTCGCAGTTGGAGAACGCGCCGGATTTCTTCGAGCGCTACTCGGAAGAGTTCAACTCGACCGGGAAGGGGCCGGTGGAAGTTTGGCTACCGATCAAGAAGTAGCGCGCCGACGTGAAGCGTCCGCACGTTGGTCCATCGTTGCTTCCGCTCACTGTGGCGCAGCCGGCCGTCATCCCCGGCGACGAAAACTGACAAACGACCATCTAATCAAAGTTTTAGGCGCTCGCGCCCCTGTGAAGGAACGCCAATATACGGTGGGCGCTGGTAGACATGGCCAGAGCGGTCCTTCTCCTAGGCACGGGGACCGCCGCTGGTCTGGGGACACGCCGACACCCTCGGCTTGCCAAGCACGTAGAATTGTGCCTCGCCCCCTTGCGGGCGAACACTAAACCGTGCATATCGCCGCGTTCGGCGGGGCGTTAACCCGTCGAAACCTGTCCAAGACTGCAGGCGCTACGCATGTGGCGGCCCGTGAGGGCCTCGCGCGCGTGGCTTAAATCTTTGAAAGCCTTTGGCTTTCTGGGCCCGCAATAGACAGAAGCTGACGTTTTTCGGGGGTGGCTGTCAAGGCCTCTCCCGCAGGCCGGCTCCTGGGACAGTGCGTGCGCGGGTCGCGCGCCGTTCGGGGGCTTAACCACCGGCCGGCTCGTCCGCGTGCGCTTCTAACAGCGCCCGGATTGGCCGGGCGCTGACTGAGGAGACCGCAATGGATCGTGCTCAGAAGGCCGAAACGGTGGAATCGCTGAAAGGCGTCTTCGCCGGGGCCGGGATGATGGTCGTTGGCCATTATTCCGGACTGACCGTTGCGGAATTGACGGTGCTGCGTAACCGGCTTCGTACCGAAGGCGGGGCGCTCAAAGTCGTAAAGAACCGGCTCGTGAAACTGGCCATCGACGGCACGCCAAAGGCGTCCGCCGCTGACCTGTTCAAGGGTCCTACGGCCATCGCCTATTCCAGCGATCCGATCGCCGCCGCTCGTGTGGCCGTCGCTTACGCTAAGGAAAAGGAACAGTTCGTCATTCTCGGCGGCCTGTTCGGCGACCAGCTCTTGGACAAGCAAGGCGTGCAGGCGATCGCCACGCTGCCTTCGCTCGACGAGCTGCGCGGCAAGATCATCGGCCTGGTGCAGGCGCCCGCGACCAAAATCGCCGGCGTGCTCGCAGCGCCTGGTGGTCAGTTGGCCCGCGTTCTCAACGCTTACGCGACCAAGGACGCCGCCTAACCGTCATTCCGCAATTCAATTGAAAACACAGACAAAACGTCAGGAACAAAGATCATGGCAAACCTCGAAAAGATCGTCGAAGACCTTTCGGCGCTGACCGTCCTCGAAGCTGCTGAGCTGTCGAAGATGCTGGAAGAAAAGTGGGGCGTTTCCGCCGCTGCTCCGGTGGCTGTCGCCGCAGCCGGCGGCGCCGCTCCGGCCGCTGCGGCTGAAGAGAAGACCGAGTTCACGGTCCAACTCACCGCCGCGGGCGACAAGAAAATCGAAGTCATCAAGGAAGTGCGCGCGATCACGGGCCTGGGCCTCAAGGAAGCCAAGGACCTGGTCGAAGGCGCGCCGAAGCCGGTGAAGGAGGGCGTGAACAAGGCCGATGCCGAAAAGTTCAAGGCTCAACTTGAAAAAGCCGGTGCGAAGGTCGATCTGAAGTAACTCGCACAAAACACCCGGACGCCGGAGCCGCCAAAAGCGGCTTCCGGCTCCGGCATTTGGCGTCTCCTGAGCGGGGCGCAACGGAGCACCCACCGCCCGGGGCGCTTCGACAAAGGGTCGGGTTCGCGGCGCGAAACGCGAATTTGAGGGCGAAAGGCGGCTCATGCGCCGCGCTCGCGGATCCTATGGCCGGGGATTCGCCTCGAGCGCAGCGCGCATTGGGAAGAACAGATGGCTCTGTCGTTCACTGGTAAGAAGCGTATCCGCAAATCCTTCGGCAAGATCCCGGAAGCCGGGCGCATGCCGAACCTGATCGAGGTGCAGAAGAGCTCCTACGATCAATTCCTGCAGAAGGACCAGCGTTCCTACGAACGCATCGATGAAGGTCTGCAGGCTGTGTTCAAGTCCGTGTTTCCGATCCGCGACTTCTCGGATCGCGCGGTGCTGGAATACGTCAGCTACGAATTCGAAGAGCCGAAGTTCGACGTCGAAGAATGCCAGCAGCGCGACATGACCTATGCCGCGCCGCTGAAAGTCAAGCTGCGCCTGATTGTCTTTGAAACGGACGAAGAGACCGGCGCGAAGTCCGTGAAGGACATCAAGGAACAGGACGTCTATCTCGGCGACATCCCGCTGATGACGGACAAGGGCACGTTCGTCGTGAACGGCACTGAGCGCGTGATCGTGTCTCAGATGCATCGTTCTCCGGGCGTTTTCTTTGACCACGACAAGGGCAAGACGCATGCTTCGGGCAAGCTCTTGTTCGCCGCGCGAGTGATCCCGTACCGCGGCTCGTGGCTCGATTTCGAATTCGACGCCAAGGACGTGATGTTCGTCCGCATCGACCGCAAGCGGAAGCTGCCGGCGACAACGCTGCTCTACGCGCTCGGCATGTCGAGCGAACAGATTCTCGCGACGTTCTATTCGTCGTCCATCTACAAGCGCACGCGCGCGGGCTGGACCACGAAATACCGCGCCGAACGCTGGCGCGGCGTGAAGCCGAACTATGATCTCGTCGACGCGAAGACGGGCAAAGTGGTGGCCGAGGCCGGTAAGAAGATCGCCGCGCGCCTCGCCAACAAGCTCGTCGAGGACGGCGTCGCGGACATCATGGTCCCGTCGGAAGACCTGTTCGACCGCTACATCGCGGAAGATATCGTCAACCCGGAAACGGGCGAGATCTACGTTGAAGCGGGCGACGCGTTGAGTGAAGCGGTGCTGGCGACGCTGATCGAAGCGGGCATCGACGAACTGCCCATCCTCGACATCGATCCGGTGACGAATGGCCCGTACATCCGCAACACGCTGAAGCTCGACAAGAACGAGAACCGCGAACAGGCGCTGTTCGACATCTATCGCGTCATGCGTCCGGGCGAGCCGCCCACGATCGACACGGCGGAAGTGCTGTTCAATGGCCTCTTCTCGGATGGCGAGCGCTATGATCTTTCCGCGGTCGGCCGCGTGAAGATGAACATGCGCCTCGGCCTCGACACGGATGACACCATCCGCGTTCTCCGCCTGGAAGACATCCTCGAAGTGCTGCGCACGCTCTCGAACCTGCGAGACGGCCGCGGCGAAGTCGACGACATCGACAATCTCGGCAACCGCCGGGTGCGCTCTGTCGGTGAGCTGATGGAGAACCAGTCCCGCATCGGCCACCTGCGGATGGAGCGCGCTATCAAGGAACGCATGAGCTCCGTCGATATCGAGACGGTGATGCCGCACGACTTGATCAACGCAAAGCCGGCTGCTGCTGCTGTGCGCGAATTCTTCGGCTCCAGCCAGCTCTCGCAATTCATGGACCAAACCAACCCGCTGTCCGAGATCACGCACAAGCGGCGTCTCTCGGCGCTGGGCCCGGGTGGTCTGACGCGTGAACGCGCGGGCTTCGAAGTCCGCGACGTGCACCCGACGCACTATGGCCGCATCTGCCCGATCGAAACGCCCGAAGGGCCGAACATCGGCCTGATCAACTCGCTGGCGACGCACGCGCGCGTCAACAAGTACGGCTTCATCGAGAGCCCATACCGCCGCGTCGTGAACGGCAAGCCGACCGAAGAGATCCACTATCTCTCCGCGATGGAGGAGACCAAGCACAAGATCGCGCAGGCGAATGCCGAGCTCGACGACAAGGGCAAGCTCTCGGAGGATCTCGTGCAAGCCCGCGAAAGCGGCGACGCTATGCTGATCCCGCGCGAAGAAATCGACCTGATGGACGTTTCGCCCAAGCAGGTCGTCTCGGTTGCCGCTTCGCTCATTCCGATCCTCGAGAACGACGACGCGAACCGCGCGTTGATGGGCTCGAACATGCAGAAGCAGGCGGTCCCGCTTGTCCGCGCCGACGCCCCGATCGTGGGCACCGGCATGGAGGGCACGGTCGCGCGTGACTCGGGCGCCGTCATCACGGCGCGCCGCACGGGCATCGTCGAACAGGTGGACAGCCAGCGTATCGTTATACGCGCGACGGACGAGAAGGATCCGACCAAGCCGGGCGTCGACATCTATCGCCTGCTGAAGTTCCAGCGCTCGAACCAAAACACCTGCATCACGCAGCGCCCGATCGTGAAGGTCGGCGACGTCGTGAAGGCTGACGACATTGTCGCGGACGGCCCGTCGACGGACCTCGGCGAGCTGGCGCTCGGCCGCAACGTGCTCGTCGCGTTCATGCCGTGGAACGGCTACAACTTCGAGGCCTCGATCCTGATCAGCGAACGCATCGTCAAAGACGACGTGTTCACCTCGATCCACATCGAAGAGTT
>JAEWNX010000154.1 GCA_023461135.1 Pseudomonadota bacterium | reverse complement strand
TTGTGTATAAGTGACAGAGCGAGAGCAGCGGCAAGAGGAGTCCGAACGCGAGGCGGCGGAATAGCGCCCCGGAAATTAGCGTGGAACCGGGTCTGTGAGGTTCACGCGCTGGCGCTCGCGCACCTGGCCGGCTTCAAGCGCGCCTTCGATCAGCTCGGGGCCGGAGAGTGCGAAGACACGGCCGCGGATGAACAGCGCGCGCGTGTTGCCGTACCAGTCGATGCAGGAGACTTCGCACTGGTACTCCGGATGCCGTGGGCTCGTGCCGCGCATGGCGCCGCTGTCGCTCATTTGGCCGGCGGCGTCGAAGCTGACATAGCTCACATCGGAGCTGGCGCTGCGCCACCACCAGCGGCCGCTTTGCGCGCGGCGCATTACGGTGGGCAGGCCGAGCAGCCCCGCCCCTTCCTCGTTGACGACCGCGTTGAAGGCATGGCTGCGCCCCTCGGATTCATAGCGTTCCGGCAGTGTGAGGGTCGAGGCGATGTGCGGCGCGCGGCGAAGGTCGACGAAGGACAGACTGAGACCGCGCCAATCGCGATAGCCGCTGATCACAGCGTTGTCGCCGACGCGCTCGACACGCAGCGCGCTGTGCGGCGCGTCGAGTTGGGTGAAGGCCTCCGGCCGTGCGGTCGGCACCGCCACTACGCGGCTCGACAGAACTTGTTCGGAGTCGGGATAGGGCGCGTAGGAACTCCAGCCGTCACGGCCGGCATAGACCAGATAATCGTCGGTGAAGCGGTTTTCGATCGCGCCGCCGACGCTGGGCAGCATCGTGTAGCGGCGCTCTGGCACAGGGCGCGGCGTCGCCGAGAAAGCGGAGAGCGGCGTCGAGTAATAGCGCAGGCGCAGCGTCTCGCTTGAATTGTAGGCCCCCGGGCAGCGCGGATCGACCCAAACCGAAAGCGCGCGGAATTCGCTGGCCGTCGCATCCATGCTGAGCTGATCGTAGGGCGCGCCGCGCACGAATTGCGCGCGCAATTGTCCGCCGGACAGCGGGATTTGGAACAGCGCCGCGGGGGCGGCTGCGTCGAACGTGTTGAGTGCGCCCAAATTGCAGTTCTCATAGCGGGCGCGGTGATAGTTGTAGGTCGGCCAAGTCCACAGATAGATATGGCTGGTGGAAACGTAGAATTCGCGCCCGGGCGGGCCGACGACCGCCGTGCTTTCGCAGTCGAGCTCGTCGCCGCGGCGCGCATCCCCCAGCGGACAGACCGAGATCGTGTGCACGACGGGATCGAAGGTCGGCTGGATCGGCCGATAGATGTCGCGCGCGTCGTAAAGCGTGCGTCCGGCGCTGGTTGCGGCGCGGTGTTCGCCTTCGCTGAGCCAACGCCGCACCAGCGGCCAGTTCGCGCGGGCGTTCGCTTGAATCTCGCCAACGGCGAGCGGCGTGTAGATGACCAGATTGCCGTTGACGAGGCGCGTCGCGTAATTCTCGATGTCATAATAATCGTTGGACGCGAGAAAATAGATCGCTTCACGGGTGAAGCGGCCGTCCTCGCCGATCAGGAAGACCGAGAACTCGGTGGCGCCTTCGCGATAATTGTAGCCGGTGGCTACGACGCGATTCCCCTGCACCAGGATTTCATCGTACCACGCGCCCGCGTTGGCGCTGCGATAGATGTTGGCGCGATCGACGAGGCGCAACGCCTCGCCGCCGATATCGACCGAGAACAGCCGCCCATCCTGCAGCACGATCAGGAAATGATCGTAGAACTTGACGATGTCGCCTTCGTCCACGCCGGCGTTCTGCACGTTGGTAATGGAGGTCTGGCCGCTGATCGAGGGCGAAGCCGCAGCGGCCGACGGCGCGGCGATGCGCGAGCCGGTGACGGTGATGCTGTCTTCATCGTCGCCCGACCCCGGCGGCGGCTCGCACGGATAGAGTTCAGGCGGACATATGTCGCCGGCATCCTGCTTCTGCAGCGCTGCGCCGCGCGCGCGGCGTTCGGCGATGCGCACGTCGCGCAGATATTGGTAGAATTCAGCTTCGCTGCGGAAATGCTCAAGCGTGCGCCACGCAGGCGCTTCGGCGCGGCCGGTCTGCGCCGGAGCCGGGGCGGCGATGCTCGATACAGCAAGCGCCAACACAAGAGCGCCGAGTGCGCGCATCGCTCCCTCCCGATTTTGGACGAAGCGTAACGCGCACGCATTGCGCTGTGCGATGCACAGCCGCGTGATCGCCTCTCACACGCGCGTGAAGATCAGAACGGGTTGATGCGGCGCCGGCGCGAATACGCGAGGTAGCCGATATTGGCGCCGAGCCGGAAGCCGACGCCGGCGCGCATCGGAGCCTGCGTGATCTCGTTGCGGTTCTGGTAGTTCACGCCAACGCCGCCGACGAAATAGGCCGAGCCGTCGACGCCGGGGAAGCGCTGGAAGATCTGGTCCGGATTGCGCATGCCGTAGACGAGCGTGAACACGCGCGACGCGTTGCCGCCGGTGTCGAAACCGAGCGACGGGCCCTGCCAATAGACGCGCGTGGTGCCGCCGCGGCCCTTGAGGCGCAGGCGTCCATCGCCATAACGCAGGCCAACGCCGATCGCGCCTGAACCTTCGTTGCCTTCGATATAGCCGTTCGGGCGGCCATGATCGTCGAACACGTGATCGATCACCGTCGCCACGCCTTCGGCGCCGGCGCCGAAGAAGCGTTGCGCAGCGGCGACGATCTCGTCTTCGGAATAGGTCTGCTCGGCCTGCGCGAGAGCGGCGCCGGGCAGAAGAGCGCTTGCGCCAAGACCAAGCGCTACGCTGCGGCGGGAAATAGGATTGGCCATGAGGTCCCCTCCGGGTGTCTGGGGAGTATTTAGTAACCGCACGGCTGAGCGCAAGCTGAACGCGCGCTCTAGTCGACCCAATCGCGTTGAAGAAATCGCGACGCCGCCGCCATGAGCACGGCCGCAAGCACGTAAAAGCCCGTGCCGGCGAGGATGGAATAGCGCAGCGATTCATCGCCGAACTGCGCGCTCAGCGCATCGGAAAGCGCGCCGATCAGCAGGCTGCCGAGGCCAAGGCCGATCAAATTGTTGATGAAGAGGAAGAGCGCGGAAGCCGTGGTGCGGGCGTTCGCCGGCGCAAGATGCTGCACCGCCGTGATGACAGGGCCGAGCCACATCAAACCCAGCGCCGTTGGCGGCAGGAAAAGAAGGAAGGCAAGCAGCGGCGAAGACGATAGGAGGCCGAGGATGTAGCACGGCAAGGTGAGCACGAACGCCGCGGCTGGGATCAGCGCATAGCGCGACCGCTTGGTCTTGCCCGTCGCATCGGCGAGCGCGCCGCCCAGCCAAACGCCGGCGACGCCGCCGAGGAAGAGGATGGCGCCGTAATAGAGCGAGACTTGCGCGACATCGAAGCCGAACGAGCGCACGAGGAAACTCGGCATCCAGAAGAAGATGCCGTAGCCCATGATCGAGGACGACGCAGCGCCGAAGGAGAGCAGCCAATAGCTCGGCTTGCTCATCAGCATGCGGGCGGACGACCAGAACGAGCTTCGCGGCTGCTGCGCCGGCTGCGCATCGTAACGGCCGCGTGCAGGCTCGCGCACGAAAATACGGAAGAGCGGCGCAACCGCGATGCCCGCAATGCCGACGACGATGAAGGCGATGCGCCAATCCAGTTGGCTCGCAAGCAAGCCGCCGATCAAAATGCCCGCAGCGCTGCCAATCGGGATGCCAAACGAATAGGCGGCGAGCGCGCGGGCGCGCTCGCGCGGCGGGAAGTAATCGGAGATGAGCGAGTATGCGGGCGCAACGCCCCCCGCCTCTCCGACGCCGACGCCTAACCGCGCGGCGAACAATTGCATGAAATTCTGCGCGTACCCGCAAACCGCCGTAAACGCGCTCCACACCGCGAGCGCCACGGTCATGATCCAGGTGCGGCTCCAGCGATCGGCCAGCCAGGCGATCGGCACGCCCAGCGCTGTGTAGAAGATCGCGAACGCCGGTCCGCCCAGCCACCCCAGTTCGGTGTCGGTGAATCCGAGCTCGGCTTTGATCGCAGGCACAAGGATGCCCAGGATCTGACGGTCGATGAAGTTGAACGCATAGACGACGAAGAGCAGCGTCAGCACGACAAAGCGGTAGCTGCTCGGCGCAGGCGCTTGTGCTGCTTCGCTCGTCATGCCGATCCTCGAGAAAACGGCGGCGCGAACCTAAATCCGCGCCGCCGCGAGCCTGCGGTAGAGATCAGAAGCGGACTTCGACCGACGCCGTCACCGTGCGCGGCGGACCGTAGAAGCCGATGATCGAGTTGCCGAACGTGTTGGTTTGCGCGGGCACCGGTCCCGGAGCGTCCGGGAAGCTGTAGCCGCCCACACGATATTCTTCTTCGCCGAGGTTCTGCCCGTGCAGGCCGAGCCGCCAGCGATCGTTGTCCGAGGTCCATGTGATCGAGGCGTTGTAGAGCGTGTAGGCCTGCTGATCGAGGATCGGGTTGGCGAACTCGAACATCTGGCTGTCGCCGCGATGCGAGGCCGAAGGCGTGATCGCCAGCGTGCCGCCGGCCAGCGGTGTCGCATAAGTGAGCGAGAACGAGGCGGTGAGATCCGGCGTGTTCTGGAACGCGGCGAGGCCTGACAAATCGATCGGGATCGTGGTCGGAGGCGGCGCGGGATTCACGGCCGTGCTCCGATATTCCTCGAATTCCCCGTCGATATAGCCGACGGCGAAGTTGGCGCTGAGATGATCCGTAAGGAACACGCGCCCTTCGAGTTCGGCGCCCTGAATTTGCGCAGAGGCCGCATTGTCGACGAAGCTGGCGATGCCGCCGAGCGTCGTCGGCTCCTGGCGGGTGATCTGCATGTCCTGGTAATCGGACTGGAACACCGCCCCGCTCAGATTCCAGCGTCCTTGGAAGAAGCTGGAGTGGAAGCCGATTTCGTATGTGTCGACGAACTCGGGCTGGTAGCCGTTGACGGTGTTCGGCGTGAAGATCGCGTCGCCGCGCATGTCGAAGCCGCCGGATTTGAAACCCTGACTGTAGGACGTGTAGAGCGTCAGCGCATCGGACGCCTCCCACGTCAGCGAGACGCGCGGCGTGACTTCCTCGAACTGAGCGTCGTTGGTGTAATTGGTGCGCACGAGGCCCGGCACGGCGGCGGCATTGCCGAAGAACGGGCTGCGGATGCCGGTGAAGTTCTGGCGATAGACCTGTCCGGTCTTGTCATCGCGGGTCCAGCGCGCGCCCACAGATAGCGCCAGCGTATCGGTGAGATCGATGCTGACGTCGGCGAACGCGGCCAACGATTCGGTGTCGACCTGGCCCTGCGTGAAGACGGTGGTGTTCAGGTTCCCGAGCACGGTGTCGAAGGCGCCTTCGGCCATGGCGTCGAGATAGAAGATGCCGGCGACGCCCTGGACGCGATCGAAATCGAACAGAAGCTGGAATTCCTGGCTGAACTGCTCGTCGGCGTAGAACGCCGGGATGTCGAGGGTCGGAAACTCCGTATTGTCGAAGTCGATCGTGCCGCGTGTTTCACCCTCACGGCTCGCCGTGATCGAGCGAAGCGTGAAGTTGTCGTTGATCTCATAATCGACGTGCAGCGATGCGCCGCGCGTCTCGACGTGGTTGTCGTCGCCCGAGCCGGCGCGCGTGTCGTACACGCTGTCGAGCGGCGTGTAGGATGGATGGCCCAGCACGTAGGGCGGATTGGAGAAGCTCGTCAGGCGGTAGCCGTGCCGCGGATTGGAATCGTCATCGACGCCATCGGCGGTGAAGCGGATGCTCAGCGCGTCCGTGGGCGTCCATTGCGCGCTGACGCGAAACGCGTCCACATCCTTGTTGTAATGCTCGGCGCCCGTGAAGCGGTTCTCGCCGTAGCCGTCGCGCACATAGAGCGCCAGCGCGCCGCCGACAACGAACGTATCCGAGAGCGGCACGGAGCCGGAAAGCACCGTCTCCATCTGATTGTAGCTGCCGAAGTTGAGGCGCGCGCGCAGATGCGCCTCTTCGGTATCCATCGGGCTCGTCACGTAGCGGACCGCCCCGCCGACCGAGTTGCGGCCATAGAGCGTGCCTTGCGGGCCGCGCAGCACTTCGATGCGCTGGATGTCGAAGATGTCGAGCACGGCGGCCTGCGGACGGGCCACATAAACATCGTCGACATAGAGGCCGACGCCGGGCTCGAAGCCCCAGAGCGGGTCTTGCTGGCCGACGCCGCGGATGAAGGCGATCAGCGTGGAGTTGGACCCGCGCGCGACCTGCACGGTGGCGTTGGGCGTGGTTTGCTGCAGCACCGTGATGTCGGAGGCGCCGCGCTGATCGAGCTGCTCGGCGGTCTGCACCGTGATCGCGATCGGCACGTCCTGCAGGTTTTCTTCCCGCCGCCGGGCGGTGACGACGACGCTTTCATCGTCGCCTTCGTACGCGGCGACATCCTGCGCCGCGGCGGGCGCGGCGAACGTGAACGGCGCAGCGCACACGCTGGCAAACAAAAGCGCATAGCGCGCCGGATCGAACCGCTTCATGTGACTGCTCCTCCGCTTCTCATTTCGCTCCGCCGCTCCCCGCGGACGAAAGCCTCGACGTGGGTGAAAAACTGATCGGGCGCTTCCAGGTGCGGGACGTGCCCTGCGCCAGGAATGACGACGCGCTCGGCGTTCGGCGCGGCGCGTGCGATGTGCGCAGTGGCGCCGTCCGGATAAACTTGGCTCTCGCCGCCGCGGATCACGAGCATGCGTTGGTTCACGCGGGCCAACGCGGCGCGAAAGTCCTGCGACGCCATCGAGCGCCAGTAGAACGCCATCGCATCGCCTTCGGCTTTCGACATCTCGGCAATGGCCCAGTCGATCAGTTCGGGACGCGTCTCGCGCATGGCAGGCGCAAACATGCGCGGCGCAAAGCGCGTGACATAAGCCGGCCAATCGGCGGCGATCTCGTTCAAAGTCGTCGCGACATCAGCGGCGCTGTAGCCGCCCGAGAGCCCGTGCGGCCAAGCTGGATCGTTTGTCAGGCACGGCGCCATGTCCTCGACGACGACGCCGGTAAGGCGCGCACCAAGCGCGGGCGCCGCGCCCCACAGCGCCATCGCGCCCATGGACCAGCCGAGCGCACTGAATGATTTGAGCTCAAGCGCGCCGGCGAATTCGACGATATCGTCGGTCAGGGTTTCGATGGTCAGCGGCAGGCCGCCGGTCTGCGAACCCGGATGACCGCGCAGGGTCAGGGAGAGGACGCGGTGATGAGCAGAGAGGCGCTGAGCCAGGTCAGCGAAAAAGCCCCCGTTCGCGGCCCAGCCATGGACAAGGACAATCGCCGGTCCCACGCCCTCGTCGGCGTAGGCCATGGCTGCCCCATCCCGCAGATCGCAAACCGGCATGACCCGGCTTCCCCCTCTTCAGAGCCGCTTCTGGCCCCGATTTTTCTTGTCTTGGGTCCTCTCTTAGCGGAGACTTGAAACATGAGTCAACATTC
>JAEWNX010000153.1 GCA_023461135.1 Pseudomonadota bacterium | reverse complement strand
CCCCGCATGCGGGGGAGGAAAATCGGCCCCGGCTTCACTGAGTTCGTCCCGCTCCACCAGCATCCGCGCGAAACGGCGGCGGATCATCGCTTTCATCATCGCGAAGTCGTCGCCTCCGAACTCTTCGGTCTTCATGTTGAACTTGCGGTACTGGTTCTTGATGAACCCATCCGGACCCGCGACGATCATCGCGCCGAGCGCATTCGTGCCTTGGATGTGGCTGTTGTCGTAGACCTCGATCCGCTCAGGCCGTTGCGGCAGCGCGAACACTTCGGCGACGCCGTCGAGCAGCTTCGCCACGCTCCCGCTCTCCGCCATGCGCCGCCCCAGCGCTTCCCGCGCATTCAGCAGCGCGGCGTCGACGATCTCTTTTTTCTCGCCGCGCTCGGGTTTGCGGATCTCGACCTTGCATTCCGCGCGCACGCACAGCGCTTCCTCCAGCAATTCGCGGTCAGCGGGCTCAATGTTGGTAAGCACCAGTTTCGGCGGTTCGCGGTCGTCGTAGAACTGCGCGAGAAATGCGCCGAGAATTCCCGTCGGGCCATCCTCCACACCATGGCGAGGGAAGTATGCGCGGTTGCCCCAGTTCTGGCCCGCGCGGAAGAAGAACACCTGCACGCACGATTGTCCGCCTTCGCAATGCAGCGCGAACACGTCGGCTTCGCTGAACGTGGACGGATTGATGCCCTGCGCTGCGCGCACCGAGGCCAGCGCGCGGATGCGATTGCGCAGCCGCGCGGCGTGTTCAAACTCGAGCTTGTCCGAGGAGTCACGCATCTCGGCGGCGAGCCGGTCCTGCAATTGCGCCGAATGGCCTTCGAGGAAGTCGACGCTGTCCTTCACCAGCGCCGCATACTCAACTTCGCCAATCAGCCCCACGCACGGCCCCGAGCAGCGCTTGATCTGATAGAGCATGCACGGCCGCGTGCGCCCCGAGAACACGCTGTCCGAACACGAGCGCAGCAGGAACGCCTTCTGCAGCGTGTTGAGCGTCCGGTTCACGGCGCCGGCGCTGGCGAACGGGCCGTAGAATTTCCCTTTGAAGTTCTTCGCACCGCGGTGCTTCTGCAGCACAGGAATCGGATGATCGGTGCGGATGGCGATGAACGGGAAGCTCTTGTCGTCCCGCATCAGTACGTTGAAGCGCGGCTTCAGGCGCTTGATGAGGTTCGTTTCGAGCAGCAGCGCTTCGGTCTCGGTCGCCGTGACGATCACCTCGAGCGACGTCGTCAGGTTGATCATCCGGTAGATTGCGTTCGTGTGGCCGCGCCCCTGCGCGTACATTGCCACCCGGTGCTTCAGGTTTTTCGCCTTGCCGACATAGAGCACTTCGCCGTCCGCGCCGATCATGCGGTAGACGCCCGGCCGGTTCGGCAAGCGCCGCCACGCGTCGCGGATCGCCTCGACGCCTTTCAGCGTGGGCGGTGTCGCGTCCTCCTGGGGCAGGCCTCCGAGCGGAGGCAGGGCGGGCTTGTCGGCGCCGGTCATGCGAAGAGTCAGTTTAGCGAAAGACTATGGGGTCCGCCGCCGCTTGATCCTAGGGCTTGGCGGCACTAGGGCGGACCGACGGTCCACGAGGGGAGGCGAGAATGCGCGCATTAGCCTGGGTGCTTGCCGGCGGTCTTCTCGTCGCGGCGTCCTTCGCCAAGCCCGCGGCCGCGCAGAACGACCATGAGCGCCAGGTGCGCGGCTATCTGGAATCCGGCATGGGGGTGCACGCTTCGCTCGGTTATCGGCGCGACCAAAGCAACGCGGACATCCTCGTCCCGCTCGAGCTCGACGGTCCATATTTGTGGTCGGTCTATTTGCGCGAAGGCGTGAACTATCGCGTCTACGCAGCGTGCGACAACGATTGCAGCGATCTCGACATGGAAATCTACGGCGCGGACGGTCGCCTCGTGGATCGCGATGTGGCGACGGATGATGTGCCCTACGTGCAGATCACGCCAACGCAATCGGGTCGCGCTTATGTGCGCATTTGGCTCTATCAGTGTGCGGCGGAGCCCTGCTACATCGCCGCGCGCGTCGTCGAGGGAGGCGCGCCGGCGGCGCGCCCGCAGGCGGAAGGCCGGGAGGTCCAGCGATGATCGTCGTGCAGGGATGGGTGCGCGTCCATGAGGACGATCGTACGAAGCTGCGCGAGGCGGCGCGCGCGCTCGTCGACGAGACCCGCAAGGAGCGCGGCAATCTCGCCTACGCGTTCGCCGAAGACTTCAACGACCCAGGCCTCTTCCACATCGTCGAGCGCTGGGCCGATGAAGAGGCGGTCGCCAACCATATGCTAACCTCGGCCATCGCGGCCTTCCTGCCCAAGCTCAGCGCCCTCCGGGACGTGAAGCTGCGGATCGCCCGCTACGACGCGCCCGAAGAGCGCGTCCTGATGGAAGTCTGAAGGCGCGACCCCATGCCTTATCGACCCTGGCGCGGCCGCCCTCCAGGTTTACCGCATGGATGACATGCGCCTGCCGGCCGGCCGCTTTGCGGCGCCCGACCCAGACGATTGCCG
>JAEWNX010000152.1 GCA_023461135.1 Pseudomonadota bacterium | reverse complement strand
GCCATAACCAAGACACCGGCCGCGCGGCCCTTGCGCGCTTTCTTCATGGCGCGCAGGCGCGCGGCGCCCGGACTGTGATCGTGATCACAGGCGTGGGACGCACCGGACACGGCGTCCTGAAACGGCGCCTCCCAGAATGGCTTGCCGAAAGCGATCTGCGGCCGCTGGTATCCGGCTTTGCACAAGCGCACCGCACACATGGCGGCGAGGGCGCCTATTATATTTTCTTGCGCCGCGCGGGCGCAACGTGAGCGGATACGTGAACGCGCCTTAGGCTGCGTTACACAATCCTTGCCGACGGATGTGTCAAAAAAGGACACGTCTTTTTCAGCTTCTTTCAGTCCGTTATAACCAATGCGCTGCAAAGGTTATCTCGCGCACATGTGCGCGGAAGGCCGAAGGTATGCAGCCACTGCTCGACAGCGCGATGTTGCGCCGCCCGAAAGGGTTGCCGGCGCGCGCGGTCGTGTTCACGTGCGTGCTGCTGGTCGTAACAGGCATGCTGTCGGCCATGACGGTGTTGCTGGGCGCGCAGCGGGAAAGCGCGCGCCACCAGCTCAACACGACCCGTTCGCTCGTAATGCACATGGCGCGCATCACCGGCGACTTCCTCGCCAGCGGCGACATGGCCAGCCTCAACACGATGGTCCAGCAAACCGCCGCGCGCGCCGAAGTGCGCCGCTTAGCGGTGCATGACGCCGCAAACCTTCCGATCGCCGAGGCGGGCGGCAGCAGGGCCGACACCGCGGCGGTCAACGACGTTGCGAGCCGCGTGCTAAGCGCGCGCGCGCTGGTGATCCAGCGCACGCCCAATAACGGCCTCGTGCTTGGCGCGCCGATTATCCGAGACGGACACTTGGTCGGCGCCGCGCTGATCATGTGGGACGGCAGCGCTTATCGGTTCCAGGTGCTTTCTGCGCTCGCGCCGTTTTTGTTGCTGCTGGCGTGTTTAGGGCTCATCGCGGTGCCGCTGACCGCGCATTATGTGCGCCGGGCTGTGTCGCCGCTCGACCAGTTGGCGCGCTTCGCCGAACGAATCGCCGAGAACGGCGAGCCTGCGCCGATCGAAGTGCACACGGGCGATGAATTCGAGACGCTGGCGACGGCGTTCAACAAGATGACCGGGCGCCTGGACGCGTCGATGAAGCAGATTCAGGAAATCGCCTTCGTCGATCCGGTCACGCGGCTGCCGAACCATGACCGCTTCGTGCGGGAAGTCGATTTCTTCATCCTGCAAACGCGGGAAGCGGGGCAGAGCGGCGCCGTGGCCGTGTTCGAGCTGCAGCGGCTCGCGCGGCTCATGCAGACGCTCGATCCGGAAGCGGCGCGAGACGTGCTGCGCGTGGTTGCGCAACGGCTTGGATCGACTGTCGCGACGGTCGACAAGATCGTCCGGTTGCGCGGCGAGCGCGATCACGGCTCCGTGGTGGCGCGGCTTGGCGGCACGGAATTTGGCGTCTTCACGCCGGGACTTGCGTCGCCCTCGGACGCGGCGCGCTTCGCTCAGCATGTAAATGCTGCGCTCAACCAGCCGTTCGACTGGCGCGGACACAAGCTGACGCTGGGCGCGTGCTGCGGCGTGGCGATGGCGCCGCGCGACGGGCGAGACGCCGACGCAGTTATCCGGCACGCCCGCATGGCTCTGGGCGCCGCGCATAACTCGCCGGCGCGTCTCAAGGTGTTCACGCAATCGCTCGACCGCGAAGCGGTTGCGCGCCTCACTTTGGAGCGCGAAATGCGCGCCGCGTTGGAACGCAACGAGTTCCGCGCGTACTTCCAGCCGAAGATCAATCTGGCGACCGGCCGCATCGAAGCGTGCGAAGCGCTGGCGCGCTGGATCCGTCCGGATCGTACAATCGTTAGCCCTGGCCGGTTCATCCCGCTGGCGGAGGAAAGCGGCCTGATCGGGCCCTTGTCGGACGCGATTCTACGTGAAGCGTGCTGGAAGGCCGCGTCGTGGGCGCGGGCAGGGCATCCGGTGAAAGTCGCGGTGAACGTATCGGCGCTGCAGTTCCGCAACGACCGTTTCGCCGACCAAGTGCTGGCCGTACTGCGCCACGCAGGCTTGCCGCCGGAGCATCTGGAACTGGAAATCACCGAATCCGTCGCGGTGGAGAATATCGAACGCGCAATGCGCCTCATCGAACCGCTGAAGCAAGCGGGCGTGCGGCTGGCGATCGACGATTTCGGTTGCGGCCAGTCGAGTCTAGGCGCGCTGTCGAAGCTGCCGTTCGACGTGATCAAGATCGATCAGCACTTCGTGCGGGCGCTGGAACAGGGCGAGCAGCACGCCGACGGCATCGTGGAAATGATCCTGGCGCTCGCGCGCACGCTCGACATGGAAGTCGTCGCCGAAGGCGTCGAGCGCCGCGAGAGCATGGAATTCATGGTCGCGCGCGGCTGCCACTGGGTGCAAGGCTTCCTGTTCGGGGCCGCCGTCTCGGCCCCCGAGTTCGCCGAACTGCTGCGCCGCCAGGCGGGTGAAGACGTCGAGGCCGAAGACGCCGCTTGATCGCGCGCGCTGAGGCGGCCACATCTCAGGCATGAGTGAACAACCCGGCTGGCACGGCACGACGATTCTCTGCGTCCGCAAGGGCGGCAAAGTCGTGATCGTCGGCGATGGGCAAGTCTCCGCCGGCGCCACCATCCTCAAGGGTAACGCGCGCAAGGTCCGCCCTCTTGCCGGCGGGGCGGTGATCGCGGGCTTTGCCGGCGCAACCGCGGATGCGTTCGCGCTCTTCGAGCGCCTTGAACAGAAGCTCGAGCGATTCCCAAGCCAGCTTGCGCGCGCCTGCGTTGAGTTGGCCAAGGACTGGCGCACCGACCGGGCTTTGCGCCGGCTCGATGCGATGCTGATTGTCGCCGATGCGAAGGAAACGTTTCTGATCACCGGCGCGGGCGATGTGCTTGACCCCGAACACAAAGTGATCGCGGTCGGCTCCGGCGGGAATTTCGCGCTTGCGGCCGCGCGCGCGCTCTACGACCACCTCGACGACGCCGAAGCCATCGCTCGAAAAGCCATGGAAATCGCCGCCGATATCTGCGTCTATACCAACCGTAATATTACGGTGGAGACGCTTCATGGCGGATCGTAGCGCTCTGGAATCGGCCGCGGCGGCAGGCATCATTCGCGCAGACCAGGTCGCTCCACTCTACGCCTTTCTTGCGACCGGCGGCGTAACGGCCGCGCCGCCAGGCGAGGAAGACCTTCGCTTCATCCGCAATTTCCATGATGTGTTTCTGGCGATCGGCATCGTGCTCTTCGCCGTCGGCCTGGCCATCGGTATTGGCGCATACGCAGCGGACGCAGGCTCGCCGCAACAGGCCACGCTTGTCAGCGGAGGCTTGAGCCTGGCGGCAGGTGCGGTGATGTGGGGGCTTGGCGAGTTGTTCGCGCGCCGGCGCCGGCTCTTCTTGCCTGCGATCGCGATCGTCTGTGCGCTCACGATCTTCGCCGTTGTCGGCGCCGCGTTGCTCTATACCGGCGCGTTGCTCGGGCGCACGCTCGAGCTGAGCGGCGGCCCTGGCGGCATGCCGCCCGAGGTGCGTACCGGCATCCTCGTCGCCGCAGCGTGCGCGTTCATCGTGCCTGCGCTGTTCTACCTTCGCTTCCGGTTGCCGTTCTCGATGGGGCTGGCGGGCGCTGGCATCGCGTTCTTTGTCATCGTCTCGGCGTTCCTGTTCGGCGGCGAACCAACGATCGATTATCTGCCCGCGCTCTACCTGATCCTCGGCCTTTTGCTGTTCATGTCCGGCGTTGCGTTCGATGCGCGCGATCCGGCGCGCGTTTCGCGTTTCTCGGACAACGGTTTCTGGCAGCACTTTGCAGCCGCGCCCCTGGTGCTCGGCGGCGCCTTTGGCTTGGTCGCGCAAGCTTTCGGCGCGCACGGCGCCGAGGCCATCGCCGGCCCAGGCAGGCTCGTAGCGACGGGCGCGGCCGGTGAGGACACCGCCGTGATCCAATCGACCCTGACGCTGCTTGTCGTGGTCGCGCTTGGACTTGTCTCGCTGCTGATCAACCGGCGCGTGCTAATTGTCTCTGCGCTGCTGACGACGGGCGTCGCTATCGGCGTGATCCTCAACGAATTCGGGCTCGGCGCCGGGGCGCTGGCGGCTTCGGTGCTCGTCGTGCTCGGCGGCTTTGTATTGATCCTCGGCGCCGGCTGGCACACCGTGCGGCGCAGCCTCCTGAGCTGGGTCAGCCCCGAAGGCGGCTGGGCGCGCATCTTTCCGCCCGAAAGCGCGCGCGAATGACGCCTTGCGCCGGCGGCGCCGGCGCTTAAGTCACTCGCGATGACCCATTTCTCACCGCGTGAAATCGTCTCCGAGCTGGACCGCTACATCGTCGGCCAGGCCGACGCCAAACGGGCGGTCGCCATCGCGCTGCGCAACCGCTGGCGGCGCAAACAGGTGCCGGAGAACCTGCGCGAGGAAGTCACCCCGAAAAACATCCTGATGATTGGGCCCACGGGCGTGGGCAAGACGGAGATCGCGCGGCGCCTGGCGAAGCTGGCGCACGCGCCGTTCCTGAAGGTCGAGGCGACCAAGTTCACAGAGGTCGGTTATGTTGGCCGCGACGTCGAGCAGATCGTGCGCGATCTCGTCGAGGTCGCGCTCAACATGGTGCGCGAGCAGCGGCGGCGCGAGGTGCGCGCACGGGCGGAGGCGGCCGCGGAGGAACGTGTGCTCGACGCGTTGGTGGGGCAGGGCTCTTCACAAGCGACACGCGAATCGTTCCGCCGCCGCCTGCGCGATGGCGAACTCGGCGATGCGCCGGTGGAAATCGATGTCGAAGACGCCGCGACGCCGCTAGGCAATTTCGACATTCCCGGTCAGCCTGGCGTCGGCGTCGTCAATATCGGCGAGATTTTCGGCAAGGCGTTCGGCCGGCGCACCAAGCGCGTGCGCATGACGGTGGACGAAGCGCACGAACCGCTGGTCCGCGAAGAAAGCGACAAGCTTGTCGACCAGGACGTTGTGGTGAAGGAAGCCCTGCGCCTCACGGCTGAGGACGGCATCGTGTTTCTCGATGAGATCGACAAGATCGCCTCTCGATCAGAGCGGATCGGCGGCGGCGACGTCAGCCGTGAGGGCGTGCAACGCGATCTGTTGCCGCTGATCGAAGGCACGATCGTCGCCACCAAGCACGGGCCGGTGAAGACGGACCACATCCTCTTCATCGCCTCAGGCGCGTTTCACGTGGCCAAGCCGTCGGACCTGCTGCCGGAGCTGCAGGGCCGCCTGCCCATCCGCGTGGAGCTGAAGGCGCTGACACGGGAGGACTTCCGCCGAATCCTGACTGAGCCGGAAGCGAGCCTTGTCACCCAATACAAGGCGTTGATGCAGACAGAAGGCGTGACGCTGGATATCGGGGACGATGCGGTCGAAGCCATCGCCGGCATTGCGGCGGACGTGAATTCTGCGGTTGAGAATATAGGCGCGCGCCGGCTGCAAACCGTGATGGAGCGGCTGCTGGACGAGGTTAGTTTCACGGCGCCGGATCGCAACGGCGAAACCGTACGCATCGATGCCGAATACGTGCGCACGCATGTCGGCGATTTGGCGAAGAACGCCGACCTCTCCCGTTTTATTCTCTAGACGGACAGTCCGTGCTTCAGCGCGAGGCCGCGCAAATTCGTCTCCGGACGCGGCCCCATGTGCGAGATGACCTCCGCCGCCGCCATCGACGCGAACGCGCCGCAGACCGCGAGCGGCCGGCTGCGCGCAAAGCCGTAGAGGAAGCCCGCGGCGTACTGGTCGCCCGCGCCCGTTGTGTCGATCACCTGCGCGACGGGGAAGGGTTTCACCTCGATCACCTCGCCGTCCGCGGCGATCAGCGAGCCGATTTCCGAGCGAGTGACGATGACGACGGGGCAGGCGCGTTTGGCGGCTTCAAGCGCGGCGCCCAGATCGTCCTGCTCATAGAGCGACAGAATCTCGCGCTCGTTCGAGAAGAGGATGTCCACATGCCCCGCCACGAGATGCTTGAAGCTGTCGCGGTGCCGTTCGACGCAGAATACATCGGAGAGCGTCAGGGCCACTTTGCGTTTCGCGCCGCGCGCGATCTCCGCGGCGCGAACGAAGGCGGCCTTCGCTTCGTCGCGATCGAACAAATAGCCTTCGAGGAAAAGGGTGGCGCCGGCGCGAATGAGGCCGGCGTCGATGTCTTGCGGAGAGAGCAAGGTCGAGGCGCCGAGATAGGTGTTCATTGAGCGGTGGCCGTCGGGCGTCACGGCGATCAGCGAGCGCGCGGTGCCGGGCGGGGCGGGCCGCGGCGGCGTTTCGAACGCAACACCCGCGGCGCGGAACTCCGAGGTAAAGCGCGCGCCCAGTTCGTCATCGGCCACCTTGCCGATATAGCCGGTCTTGCCGCCGAAGCTGGCGACGCCCGTCATCGTGTTCGCGGCCGACCCTCCCGCTGCAACGACGGCGCCCGCCATGCGCTCGGTCAGATGATCGGCGCGCGCTTCGTCGATCAGCGTCATCGCGTCTTTGGCGATGTTCTCCTCGGCGAGAAACGAGTCCGGGACGCCCTTGAGAATGTCGATAATGGCGTTGCCGACGGCGACGACATCGTATGTAGAGGTCATGCCGCGTTAAACCCCTGTGGACCGCCGGTGGCAAGCATTGCGGCCCGGCGAATCCATCGGCATGTTCATGGACATGCGACTCGCTGTCCTTTCCGCCGCGCTGCTCGCGCTTGCCGCCTGCGCCACCGCCGCGCCAAGCGCTCCCTCCGCCGGAGCCTCCGCGCCGGCGGAGACGCCGAGTTATTCCTCGTTGGCGACGCAGCTTTTGGCGTCCGCCGGACGGGCGGATGCGCCAAGCCGCGCTGAGCTGAACCGCGCGTTCGGCGCCCCCGACATAGAGCGGCGCGAAGGCGCGGGTGTTGCGCTGACGTACCGGCTCGAAAGCTGCGCGCTGTTGCTGTTGCTTACCGCCGACGCCCGCAACGAAATGCGGCTCGCGGAAGCGCATGCCAGCGCAAGGCGCGCCGGCGAGGCGGCGCCCAGCCTCGATC
>JAEWNX010000151.1 GCA_023461135.1 Pseudomonadota bacterium | reverse complement strand
GGCGCCACGCATGTGCGCGAAGCGATCGACACCCACCGCGGCGAGGTAAAGCCGCTGCGGCTGCTGGGCCGCAGCGAGCCGCCGCTCTAGCGCGAGGCGATTAGGCAGCCGTGTTTCGGTGTCGTGGTAGGCGAGCTGTGTGATCTTGCGTTCGCGCTCGCGGATCGCCTCGATCATCGCGTTGAAGCTTTCCGCAAGCCGCGAAAGCTCGTCCTTGGTGGGGACGACGACGGTATTGTAGAGGCCCTGCTGCAAGCCGTTCGCCGCGCTCTCCAATGTCGAGAGCGGCTGCGTAATGCTGCGAGCCAGGAACCACGTGCCGGCGATCAGGATCGCGATGCCAACGGCGCTGATGACGATCAGCGTGCTGAATAGCCCGCTGTATGTGGAGAGTGCGCTGGAGAGCGGATATTGCAGCAGCAGCACGCCGCGCGTGCCGTCGAGCGAGGGCAGCGGCTGTACGAAGGCGATCGCGCGCCCATCCGGCGTGCGCTCCGCGCGTGGCTGACGCCGCGCGAGCGCGTCGTCGATGAAGGCGCTTAGGGCATGGGGCCGATCGACGTCGAGTTGAACCCAGCCGACGTGTTTCATTAGCACGCTGGCGTCGACCGGCGTGGAGGAAAGCGCCTCGAGCGCGTCGAGTTGCGCGGCCTCCATGCGCGCGCCTA
This sequence comes from Pseudomonadota bacterium, assembly GCA_023461135.1. Taxonomy (GTDB): domain Bacteria; phylum Pseudomonadota; class Alphaproteobacteria; order Caulobacterales; family Aquidulcibacteraceae; genus Vitreimonas. Next base: position 3,274 of record JAEWNX010000151.1, on the reverse strand, counting down.
GCACAAGCCAGCCGAGGTCGCCGGGAATCGGCGCGGTCGCCGCACGGTAGACCCGCCCATCGACCGACAAGACGCCGCTCGGCGCGGCGTCGCGTTCAAGCGCAACCTGCAAGCCGGGCGAAACGGACCGGTTCGAGGCGGCGCCATCGCCGACGATCAGGCCTTCGCGCGTAACGAGGAACGCCAATTGCGCATCGCTGCGCTGGCGAAGATCGTTCAGCAGGGCGCGGATCACCGTCCCGTTGCGTTCGGCCGCGGCCTGCTGCAGCGCCGGCAGCCGCCCGGTCTGCGCCGCGTTGTCGTGCAGGCGCGCGACCTCGAGCGCCGACATCTCCGAGAATACTGCGCCCGTGCTGACGAGCTGCTCGCGCGCGAGCTGCCGCGTGTTGCCGGTGATGGCGATGTACGCTGTGGCGCCGATGAGGAAGAGCACCAGGCAGAAGAGGCCCGCGTAAAGGACGGTCAGTTTGACGCGCAAGCGGCGGAACATGCGCCTACCCGGTCGCCGACGGTCGCAAGAGGGAATCGGGCCCCATGTAACCGGTGGTACGGGGAGGCCATAAAGCGAGCGTTAACTCTGCGGCGTCAGTGGCCGCCGTGACTCGTCTGCGAAGCGCCTGGACGTCGGACCGGGAGCGAAACGTCGATATCGCCCGCGTGCTCGAAGCTCAGCCGGATCGGGATCGTTTCGCCTTCGGCGAACGGCGCCGCGACGCCGTAGAACATGAGGTGCCGCCCGCTCGGCGCAAGCTCGATCGATTCGCCCGCGGGGATCGCCAGCCGTGCGGCGGCACGCATCTGCATCACGCCGCCTTGCATCGTCATCTCGTGCACTTCGACGCGCTCGGCGCGCGGGCTCGAGACTGCCACGAGCGCATCTTCGCTCGCGGTGCCGTTGACCAGGGTCAGATAGCCCGCCGACACATCGACGCCGCCCGGCGTCGGCGCGGCCCAGGCGTTTTCGACGCGCAGCGTTTCGCTGCCCTGCGTTGGCGCCTCGCGCGGCGCGCCACAGGCGGCGAGGGCGACGAAAAGGACGGCGGCGAGAAAACGCATGGCTTGCTTTAGCGCGGCGCCGCGGCTGTCCGCAGGCGGCGCATTGCCGCAAACCCCAAAACCGGCGCGGTTGAACCGGTGAGCCTGCGCACTAATTCAAGTGAAGCAGTTTCCCAGGGAGGTCGCGTCATGTTTCAGCTCACCCCGCTTCCGTTCGCCGATAATTCGCTCGAGCCGCTGATGTCGCGCGACACGCTCAACACCCACCACGGCAAGCACCACGCCGGCTACATCAAGAAGACCAACGCGGCGCTCGCGGAAAAGCCGAACGCGCCGAAGCGTCTGGAAGATGTCGTGAGGCTCGCGGCGCGTGAGAAGGACCAGAAGCTCTTCAATAATGCCGCGCAGGGCTGGAACCACGGTTTCTTCTGGCAGAGCCTGTCGCCGGACGGCGGAGGGGCGCCGCAGGGCGACCTGGCGCGCGCGATCGATCAGGCCTTCGGCTCGTTCGACGCGTTTCGCGACGAGGCCAAGACCAAGGGCGAAGGGCATTTCGCGTCCGGCTGGCTCTGGCTGGTCGCGGATAGCGCCGGCAAGGTCAGCCTGCAGGATCTACACGATGCGCAGACGCCGATCGTCGATCCCGCCGTCACGCCGCTCTTCACCTGCGACCTCTGGGAGCACGCCTATTATCTCGACTACAAGAACGAGCGGGCGAAATTCCTCGGCGCCTTCTTCGACAAGCTGGTGAACTGGCGCTTCGCCGAGGGCCAGTACGCCGCCGCGCGCAAGGCCGGCGAAGGCGGCTGGACGTACCCCGCCTGACGAAGGGCGCGCGCTAGCACCGATCACCCGCAAGTGCAGGGCAGGCGCCGTCTCGCGGCATGGACGGGGCGGCGGTTTGCCGCCTATAACGGCTCTAATTTCCGTCCATTTGGGAGCCCTGCCGATGCGCGCGATCCAGAATTACATCAACGGCAAAACCGCGCCCTCAGGCGGCGGACGCACGGGCCGCGTGTTCAATCCGAACACCGGCGCGCAGCAGGCTGAAGTCGCATTCTCCGCCGCGCGCGACGTCGACGCTGCAGTGCAGGCGGCGCTTGCCGCGTTTCCGGCGTGGGCCGCCACCAATCCGCAGCGCCGCGCGCGCGTGATGTTCAACTTCAAGGCGCTCGTCGAAAAGAACATGGACGAGCTCGCGCATCTTCTCTCGTCCGAGCACGGCAAGGTGCTCGCCGATGCGCGCGGTGACGTGCAGCGCGGGCTCGAAGTGATCGAGTTCGCCTGCGGCATTCCCCATGCGATGAAGGGCGAATACACCGAAGGCGCGGGCCCCGGCATCGACGTTTATTCGATGCGGCAACCTCTGGGAGTCTGCGCCGGCATCACGCCGTTCAACTTCCCAGCCATGATCCCGATGTGGATGTTCGGCGTCGCCATCGCCTGCGGCAACACTTTCATCCTGAAGCCCAGCGAGCGCGATCCGTCCGTGCCGGTGCGCCTGGCTGAACTCTTCCTGGAAGCCGGCGGCCCTCCGGGCGTCCTCAACGTCGTGCATGGCGACAAGGAAGCCGTCGACGCCATCATCGCGCATCCGGATATCAAGGCGATCAGCTTCGTCGGCTCGTCCGACATCGCGCATTACATCTACAGCCACGGCACCGCGAACGGAAAGCGCGTGCAGGCAATGGGCGGCGCCAAGAACCATGGAATCATCCTGCCCGACGCCGACATGGACCAGGCTGTCAAGGATCTCGTCGGCGCGGCCTTCGGCTCGGCGGGCGAGCGCTGCATGGCGCTGCCGGTTGTGGTGCCGGTGGGCAAGAAGACGGCGGACGAGCTGCGCGAACGTCTGCTGCCGGAGATCGAGAAGCTGAAGGTCGGCATCTCGACGGATGCGGACGCGCAGTACGGCCCCGTCGTCACGTCCCAGCACAAGCAGCGCGTCGAGGACTACATCGCGCTCGGCGTGAAAGAGGGCGCAGAACTCGTGCGCGACGGCCGTGGCTTCAAACTGCAAGGCTACGAAGAAGGCTACTTCATCGGCCCGACGCTGTTCGACAACGTCAAGACCGACATGCGCACCTATCAGGAGGAAATCTTCGGCCCCGTGCTGCAAATCGTGCGCGCCGAAACGTTCGAAGAAGCGCTCGCGCTGCCGAGCCAGCATCAATACGGCAACGGCGTCGCCATCTTCACGCGCAACGGCCGCGCCGCGCGTGAGTTCGCGGCGCGCGTGAATGTCGGCATGGTCGGCATCAACGTGCCGATCCCGGTG
>JAEWNX010000150.1 GCA_023461135.1 Pseudomonadota bacterium | reverse complement strand
GAACGTGCTGGGCGACCGTTCATATGACGGCGCGATCGGCGTCGTGCTCGGCGGGGACGCGTCAGTGGCGACGAACGGGTTCTGGTCGGCCTTGACCATCGCGACGACGCTGAAGCTGCCGATGCTGTTCTACATCGAAGACAATGGTTACGGAATCTCCACGCCCGGCTGGCTGCAAACGCCCGGCTGCAACATCGCGCAGAACTTGGCGAGCTTCGCAGGCCTGCACGTGCTCGACGGCGACGGAACGGACCCCGCGCAAGCGTCGGAGTTGATTGCAGAAGCCGTGGCGCACGTGCGCGGCGGCGACGGGCCTGCCCTGTTGCATCTCACCGTGCCGCGGCTGCAGGGACATTCGTTCCAGGACACGCAAGCCTACAAATCGAAGGACGTGATCGACGCCGAATGGGCCCGCGATCCGCTGCCGAAGCTGAAGGCGCACGTCGTTCCGTCCCTGCTGAGTGAAGGGGACTGGAGCGCCATCGAAGCGGACGCCGAACAACGCGTGCGCCGCGCTGTGCAAATCGCCGAACAGCGGCCTGTCGCCGAGGCTGAGAAGGTCACGCGCTTCGTCTTCAGTGAAGATGGTGAGCTACAGGAGGAAGGCGGGCTCTGGAATTCAGGCTACTCGCCGCCCCGCGCAAGCGATGAAGCCAAGCCCGAAGGCGCGCGCATCAACATGATTACGGCGATCCGGCGTACGCTTGATCACGAATTGGCGGTCAATCCGCGCGTGCTCGTGTTCGGCGAAGACGTCGGCCCGAAAGGCGGCGTGCACGGCGTGACGCTCGGGCTGCAAGAAAAGTACGGCGCCGATCGGGTGTTCGACACCTCGCTCTCCGAGGAAGGCATCATCGGCCGCGCCGTCGGCATGGCGATCGCCGGGCTCATGCCAGTACCTGAGATTCAGTTCCGGAAATACGCCGATCCGGCGACAGAGCAGATCAACGATTGCGGCACGATGCGCTGGCGCACCGCGAACCGCTTCGCCGCGCCGATGGTCGTGCGTATGCCGGTCGGTTTCTTCAAATGCGGCGACCCTTGGCATTCGCAGACCAATGAAGTGCAATTCGTGCACAGCCCCGGCTGGCGCGTCGCCTGCCCCTCGAACGCGGAGGACGCGGTTGGCTTACTGCGCAGGGCGCTGCGCGGCAACGATCCCGTGATGTTTCTCGAGCATCGCAACATGCTCGACGCCGCCAGCGCGCGTCGTCCCTATCCCGGCGATGATTTCGCATTGCCATTCGGCGTCGCCAAGCGCGTGCGCGAGGGCGGAGACATCACCATCGTGACGTGGGGCGCGATGGTGGAGCGGTGCGAAGCGGCGGCGGATCAGGCCGGCGTCGGCGCCGACATCCTCGATCTGCGCACGCTCGCGCCGTGGGATAGCGAAGCGGTGCTCGCCTCGGTGCGGCGCACGCATCGCTGCTTCATCGTGCACGAAGACATCGGCACGGGCGGCTTCGGCGCCGAGATCGCGGCGGTGGTTGCGGACCAAGCCTTCCTCGATCTCGATGCGCCGGTGGCGCGTTTGACCATGCCGGACATCCCCTCGCCGCATCACCCAGAGCTCATGGAATGGGCGCTGCCCTCTGTGGAGCGCATCGCCGCGAAGATCCAAGACCTGGTGCGCTTCTGATGGCCGAACAAGCCGACATCATCGCGCCGATCGAGCAAGAAGGCACCAAGTCCGTCGTCCGCGCTTGGCTGAAGAAAGTCGGCGACGCGGTGAAACGCGATGAGCCGCTCGTGGAGCTGGAAACGGACAAGGTTGCCGTAGAGGTGTCCGCGCCTGCTGACGGCGTGCTGACATCCATCGCGCTGAACGAAGGCGATGAAGCCGCGCCCGGCGCTAAGCTCGGCGTCCTTGCGATCGGCGCCACGGCGGAGCGCCGGCTTCCAGCCGGCAATGCGGCGCCCGCAAATGCACCGACGCGGGCAAGCGGAAACACAATGCCGACTGGAAGCCAGCGCGCCGAAGAACAACGCCTTTCTCCACTCGTAAAGCGCCTCCTCTCCGAGCACAGCGTCTCGGCCCGCGACATCGCTGGCTCCGGCCGCGATGGGCGCATAACGCACAAGGATGTCGAAGATCATATTGCGCGCGGCAAAGCGAAGCCTTCACCGGTGAAACCCGCCCCGGCAGAACCCGTCAAGGGCGGCAAGATTCCCCACGACGCGATGCGCAGATCCATCGCCGACCACATGTCGCGCTCGGTGGCGACAGCGCCGCACGTGACGGCAGTGTTCGAGGCGGACTTCTCCGCCATTGCCGCGCATCGCGCCAAGCACAAGGACGCGTACGCCAAACGGGGCGCCGCGCTCACCTACTCCGCCTACATTGTGCGCGCCGCAGCCGAAGCGATGAAGGTATCGCCGAACGTGAATGCACGCTGGCACGACGATTTCCTCGAGGTGTTCGAGGACGTGAACATCGGCATGGGCGTTGCGCTCGGTGACAAGGGCCTCATCGTGCCGGTGATCCGCAGCGCGCAGACGCTGTCGCTGCTGGACACCGCAAAGCAACTCACCGATCTCACCGAGCGCGCACGCAATAACGCGTTGAAGCCCGCCGACGTGCAAGGCGGCACGTTCACGATATCCAATCACGGCGTTTCCGGTTCGCTCGTGGCGACGCCGATCATCATCAACCAGCCGCAATCGGCGATCCTAGGCGTCGGCAAGCTGGAGAAGCGCGTCGTCGTACGGGAAGTGAACGGCCAGGACGCAATCCTTGTCCGGCCGATGGCGTACGTCTCACTTACGATCGATCACCGCGTACTCGACGGACATCAAACGAACGCGTGGCTGACGCGCTTCGTCGATATTCTTGAGACTTGGCCCCAAGAAGACCGAGGGACAAATGCTTGAAGACTTGGCGCCGAAGCCGCCCGATCCGCTGTTGAAGATCATCAAGATGTTCCGCGAGGATCCGCGAACCGACAAGATCGATCTCGGCGTCGGCGTCTATCGAGACGAGAACGGCGTGACGCCGGTGATGAAGGCGATCAAGGAAGCCGAACGCCGGCTCGTGCACGAGCAGAAAACAAAATCCTATGTCGGCCAGCAAGGCGACGTGGAGTTCTTGCGGTTGTTCGGCGACCTCGCGTTCGGCGACCAGGCGGCCGAATTTGTCTCGATCCAGTCGGTCGGCGGCACCGGCGCGTTGCGCCTTGGCTGCGATCTGCTGAAGAGCGCCGGGGCCAAGCGCGTGCTGCTGCCGACGCCGTCCTGGCCGAACCATCCGGCAATCATTGCGGCCGCGCGGCTGGATCAGATCGACGTCCCCTTCTTCGATGTGTCGCGCCAGGAGATCGATATCGACGGGCTGATTGCGGGCTTCGACAAGGCCGAGCGCGGCGATGCCGTTATCCTGCAAGCGTGCTGCCACAACCCGCTCGGCGCCGACTTCAATGCGGCGCAGTGGGAAGCGCTGACAGAGGCCGTGAACCGGCGCGGGATCATTCCGTTCCTCGACCTCGCCTACCAAGGCTTCGGCGATGGGCTGGAGCAAGACGTTGCGGGCGCGCGCCATATGCTGGCGCGTGTGCCGCACGCCGTGATCGCAGTCTCAGCAGCGAAGAATTTTGGCGTCTATCGCGAGCGTGTGGGTGCGTGCTTCGTCAAGGCGCCAGCAGCGGCGCGCGCCGCGGCGCCGGCCAACCTGTTTGCGCTTGCCCGCGCCAACTACTCGATGCCGCCGGATCACGGCGCGTCGTGCGTGCGCGTGGTGCTGAACGATGCCGGCCTGCGCAAGATGTGGGCCGATGAGCTCGACGAAATCCGCGAGCACATGAAGACGACACGCGCCAGGCTGGCGGCCGCGCGCGTCAACTCCATCCCGATGCATCTCGTCGCTGCACAGAAAGGCATGTTCACGTCGCTGCCGCTTACGGAGACGCAAGTGGTGCGCCTGCGCGAGGAGTTCGGCGTCTACATGACCGACGCGGCGCGAATCAACGTCGCGGGCCTGCCTGCGAACGAGGTAGATCGCTTCATTGAAGCGCTGAAGACCGTCGCCTAGGCCGCGTTCATCGTCAGCAGATCG
>JAEWNX010000149.1 GCA_023461135.1 Pseudomonadota bacterium | reverse complement strand
CCATCCAACTGGCTGAAGCTGAGACGCTCGACGCTTGCCTTGAATGTCGCGCCAGTCGGAGCCTGCTCTGAACATGTTTGCTGACCACGACGCCTACATAGCTGCGGCGCCTGCGGACCTCCGCCCTCTGCTGGTCCGATTGCGCGATCAACTTGCGCGCGCGCTGCCTGATGCCGAAGAAGTCATCGCCTACAACATGCCTGGGTTCAGGATCGAAAAATCCATCATCGCGGGCTATGCCGCGTTCTCGAAGCAATGCGGCCTCTATCTAGCTCCTTCAGCCATCGAGTCGCTTGCTGACGACATTGCGGCGGCTGGTCTCAAGTCTACCAAGACTGGCGTCACCTTCTCACCCAGCCAGCCCATCCCTGACGCGCTTGTCAAGAAACTCGCGTTGGCTTCCAAACGAGATCAAAAGCGCTGAGCTGGCTGGTTGCGCAAAGTACGCTTCGTCGCGCCCGCCAATCCGCCGCACCCACTGCCGCAACAATTGATATTGCGCGTTATTAAACAGGATTTTATGGACTTGGGTGAGGGTTCGCGATTTACGCGGGGTGACCTTCTCGGGCCGACGCTCCCCAACCGGCGTCTTGCGGAGGCTTCATTGGACAATCTGCCAGCTTTTCTGTCCGGCGGCGGTCGGTCGGCGGCTACGATTGCCGCATTTGACTGGTCGGGCTCACCACTCGGTCCCATGGACCAGTGGCCGCACTCGCTCCGCACTGCGCTCGGCATGATGCTTTCCTCGCACTTCCCCAAGGCGATTGTCTGGGGGCCCGAGTTGATCACCTTCCACAACGACGCCTTCACGCCGATCCTCGGTGAGAAGCCTTCGGCCATCGGACGCCCGTTCAACGATGTCTGGGCCGAGGTTTGGCCCGAGCTGAAGCCCATGGTCGACAAGGCCTTCGCGGGCGAGGCGACGTACATTCAGAACTTCCCCTTGACGATCGACCGACATGGCTACCCGGAGCAGGCGTACTTCACCTTCTGCTACAGTCCCATTCGCCGGGAAAGCGGCGAAGTCGGCGGCATGATGGACACCGTCATGGAGACCACCGAGACGGTGCTGGCGCAGGAGCAGCTCGCGGTCGTGAATGCCGAACTCGGACATCGTATGCGCAATCTGCTGACCATGGTCTCGGCGGTTGCCTCCATGTCGTTGCGGCACGCGCAGCAACTGGAGGAGGCACGCACGAGCATCGCGCAACGCCTGGCCTCACTCAGCAGGAACCAGTCGTTTCTGATTGCGGACGGTGCCGTCGAGGCAGGCATTCGTGAGCTGATCGAGCAGGGCTTCGACGCGCATCCGCACCTGCGCGCGCGCATTCACGTGTCAGGGTCGGATGTACGACTGAACTCGCGTTTGGCGCTGGCGCTTTCCCTGGCGCTGAACGAGCTCATCACGAATTCCATCAAGTACGGCGCGCTTTCGACGACCGCGGGGACGGTGGACGTGAGCTGGGATCCTGCAGTGTTCAGCTTCGCGTGGCGCGAGATCGGTATTCCTCACGCCGCCAAACCGACGCGCGAAGGCTTCGGCACAAAAGTTCTGATGCGCTTTGTCGCGACATCGTTCAACGGCCAAGCCCGGATGGACTTCGACGGTCAGAGTTTGCTCTACGAGCTGACGGCACCGCCGCAGGTCGTCCGGGACAACATGTAAAGCGTGCCGGCTGCCGACGGCGGGCCTCTAAGCTCGTGCCGGCTCGAACAATCCCCGATACTGCGGCCAGTACGCCCGGATCAGCAGCAGGCTGCACACGGCGAGAGCGGCCGCGACCGGTAGCCCCTGCGGGTTGAGAAAAATGTGGAAGCCGATGATCACTGTGATGATCGGCAGCAGCAGGGCAAGCCCAAACGCCGGCGCTCGGTTCGCGAGCAGGCTCACGCCGGCGACGAGATTGACCGCCTTCAGCAGCGGCCACAGAAAACCGCTCGCAATGAGGCCCGCCTCGAACTGCACGGCCTCGGGCGTCTTCGGTGGATGAATGAAGTTCTGCCCCGTCGCGAGGAAATAGAAGCCATCGACGGCACTCAAAAGAAAAACTGCCCCCAGCAGCAAGCGCGGCAACGTAATGCCGATGAACCTAGCCATGTATTTCCCCCAACGACGACACCTGCGGTGCACGCACGCGCTAGAAACCAGAGAAGTGCCTGAGGCGGCAACTTCCCGCGGTGTCGCACATGCTGCGGTTAACGCTGCCGAGCTGCCACGCAGCGCCGCTCCTCATGGTCCGCCCCCGCCATACTCGCGGCTTTCCCTGATTTACTCGACAAACAGAGCGACCGATCGTCGAGCCGAATTGAAGCATCGAGCCAGAGCAGGGGCTTGCCATGACGCGCAAGGATCGTTCGACCGAAGTATTCGTTGGAATTCTCTCAGCTGCCGTGTGGTCCGGAGCGGCAAGCGCCGCCTTGGCCCAAGAGACTCCCGTCGGGATCATCGCGGCCCAGGTACGCACGCAGGGCCATGCCTGTGAGGAGCCACGCCGTGCCGAGCGGGATGGACAGGCCTCGCGGCCCAATCACGCGGTCTGGATTCTGACCTGCGAAAACGCCACCTATCTCGTGACGCTCGTCCCGAACATGGCGGCGCGCATCGAAGTCCGGAAATAGCAATGCGGCGCCGGAATGCATCCATCCCGGCGCCGCCATCAATCTACCGAGCAGCGCCGATCGCGCGAGCCGGCGCCGGTATGCGCCCACCTCCCGCGCGCCACTGGTCATAGGTCTGAAACTTCAGCCCCAGCCTCTCGTAGTCGACGCGCATTGTGCCGTTGCTCTCGCGCAGGACGGCGCCGGGTGCGATATGCCTCACCTCCTGCGCCATCACACCGACGTACTGACGCGTGCCGCCGCGATAGGCGAAGCGATACCATCCAAGGCCATTCTCGAGCCGGCCCAGTAGTGCGATGTCATGTTTGACCCGAATGTCAGAGCGGCGTCCACCGCCACGCCCGCCACCACGAAAGCCACCACCACCAAAGCTGCGCCCACCACCGCTGAAGCTGCGGCCGTAGCTTCTCTGCACATTGCGCCGCGGCGCCGAATAGCTCTGACGCTGCACGCGTGCAACGTTCCGCGTGCGCTGCGTCGTGCTGCGCGCGCGTTGCTGGCCGGAGCGCCGCGCCTGACCTGAGCGGTTCGCCTGAGTTGAGCGCTTAGCTTGGTTGGATCGCTTTGCCTGCGCGGACTTTTTGGCCTGCCCGCCCCTGTTCTGCGCCGACTTCTTGCCTTGCGCCTTTCCTTGGGCGGCCTTCTTGCCCTGGGCTGTACCCTTGCCTTTGGCCTGCTTGTTGCCCTGCGCCGGCCTCTTGACCTGGCTGACCTGCTTGGTGCGATCGCCTGCCTTCGCGCGGTCGCCGGGGCGTCCCGTTGCGCCGGCGAATTGCTGGCGAACCTTGTTGTTGTTGTACGCCACGCCGCGTCGGTGCTGCGGGTTATGCTGCCAGTTCTGGACGACGTTGTTGCGGCGGACATCGATATCGCGCTTGTTCCAGTCGATATGTCCGCGCCAATGGTTGTTGTCCCACCAGCGCCAGAGCGCATAGCCCGTACCGAACGCGATCCCCGCCGCGATCACGCCGCCGGGCAACCAGTAGTCGTCGGGGTACCAGTAGTCGGGCGGATACTCGGGGTAGGGC
>JAEWNX010000148.1 GCA_023461135.1 Pseudomonadota bacterium | reverse complement strand
AGAGCGTGCTGCTGATCGTCGAGGACGATCCGCACTACGCGCGGATTGTCATGGGGCTTGCGCAGGACAAGGGCCTCAAAGTGCTCGTTGCGATGACCGGCGCGGAGGCGATTGAGCTTGCGCGTGCGTTCAAGCCGACGGCGATTTCCCTCGACGTGTTCCTCCCCGACATGCTCGGTTGGACCGTGCTGTCGCGTCTCAAGCAGGATCCGGCGCTCAGGCACATACCGGTGCAGATGCTGACGTTGGACGAAGACCGCCAGCACGGCCTTGCGCGCGGCGCCTATGACTTCATCTCCAAGCCCGTTGCGGCTGACGAGCTGAGCGGAGCGATCGAGCGCGTGATGGACTTCTCCAAACCGCGCCGCCGGCGCCTGCTCGTGGTGGAAGACGATCCGACGGAACAATTCTCCATCCGCGAACTGATCGCCCATGACGACGTCGAGATCGCCGCGGCCGCCTCCGGTGAGGAAGCATTGCAGGCGCTTCGCAAGGAAGACTGGGATTGCGTCGTGCTTGACCTACGTCTGCCGGATATGTCGGGTTTTGACGTTCTCGAACGGCTTCGCGCCGATGACGAGGTGCGGGAGGTTCCCGTCGTCGTCTTCACCGGCAAGGAACTGTCGCCGGAAGAAGACGCCCGTTTGCACACCATGGCGCGCAGCATCGTCGTGAAGGGGGTTGAATCGCCGGAGCGTCTGCTCGACGAAACGGCGCTGTTCCTCCACCGCGTCGTCGCCGACCTGCCGCCCGAAAAGCAGCGCATGCTCGAGCGGCTGCACGGTTCGGACGAAGACCTGATCGGACGCACCGTGCTTCTGGTGGACGACGACGCACGCAACATCTTCGCGCTGTCATCGCTGCTGGAACGCCGCGGCATGAATGTCCTTACGGCCACCACCGGCCGAGAGGCGATCGATCTTGTGAAAAGCGATCAGTCCATTTCCCTTGTGCTGATGGACATCATGATGCCGGAGATGGACGGCTATCAGACTATTCAGTTGATCCGTCAGGATCCGACGTTCCGCAGGCTGCCGATCGTCGCGCTTACGGCAAAGGCTATGAAGGGCGATCGCGAGAAGTGCCTGGAGGCGGGTGCCTCGGACTATCTTGCCAAGCCCGTCAACACTGAGCAGCTCTTGTCGGCGTTGCGCATGTGGCTGCATCGTTGATGAACGAAGACAACGCCTTGGACCTGACCGAGAAGGTCAATATCCTGCTGGTGGACGACCAGCCGGGCAAGCTGATGAGCTATGAGCTCATCCTGCAGGAACTCGGCCAGAATCTCCTAAAGGCAAGCTCCGCCAAGGAGGCGCTGGAACTCCTGTTGAAGAACGACGTCGCGGTGATCCTCTCGGATGTCGTGATGCCTGACCTCGACGGTTTCGAGTTGGCGCAAATGATCCGCGAGCACCCCCGTTTCAAGGAAACGGCGATCATCTTCATTTCGGCGATCAACGTCACCGAACTCGACAGCCTCAAAGGCTATGAGCTAGGCGGCGTCGATTATGTGCCGGTGCCGGTCGTGCCGGGCGTGCTGCGGGCCAAGGTCAGGGTCTTCGTCGACCTTTACATCAAGACGCGTGCGCTCGCGCGCATGAACGACCAGCTCGAGCGCCGCGTAGCCAAGCGCACGGCGCAATTGGAAACGGCGATTGCGCGCCAGGAGCTGCTCGCGCGCGAAGTGGATCACCGCGCCCGCAACGCTCTTGCCGTGATCCAGTCGATCGTCGCGCTGACCCCGCCCGACGACAGCGCCAAGTTCGCCGAGGCCATCAAGGGCCGCATCCGAGCGATGGCCATGGCGCACAACCTCCTGTCCGAATCCCGCTGGCGCGGCGCCGATCTTCTGAACCTCGTGAACGATGAACTCGCGCCCTATGCGCAGGAAGACGGCATCAGCGTTTCCGGCCAACCGGTCTCGATCGCTCCAACCGTGGCGCAGAACTTGGCGTTGGCGGTGCATGAACTCGCCACCAACGCGGCCAAGTACGGGGCGCTCTCAAATCCCGGCGGCCGGCTCTCGGTCAACTGGCGGCCTGTGAACGATCAGTTGTGTATTGAATGGATCGAGGCGTGCGGACACGAGGTCTCACGGCCCTCGAAGAAGGGATTCGGATCCAAGGTCATCGAAGCAAGCATTAAGAGCCAGCTCGGCGGCGATGTGCAAAAGGAATGGACGCCGTCCGGTCTGCATTGCACGCTTAGCTTGCCGATCAGCCATTTCACGTTGCGGGAGAAGGAGGACGGCGTGGCCGGCGAGGAGCGGCCGGACATCGAACTCACCCGCATCCGTAATCGCAGCATACTCGTCGTGGAAGATGAGCCCCTGATCGCGATGATGACCAGCCGCAGTCTGAGAGAACTCGACGCGTCGGTGGTCGGGCCGTTCGCGACGGCCAGTGAAGCCACCAGCGCCTTGTCCTCCCGGGTCGATGTTGCGCTGCTCGATGTGAATATCGGCGGGGAGTACGTGTACGAACTCGCATCGGAATTGGATAGGCGCGGCGTGCCAATCATCTTCGTCACGGGCTACCACGCCGGCGCCATCGATGCGCGCTTTTCAAACGCGCCGGTGCTCACAAAGCCTGTGGAGCGCGACGACCTCGCGGCAGCTCTGACGCGCGTGCTGTCGCCGCGCCTGGTGAACAGCGCGTCCGTCTAGGCCTCCCTGCGCTGCCATTGTTCTGCTCCAGGCGCGCGCGGATTTCGTCATGATCTCTCTCGGCCGTTGAGGAGCCAAACTGGCCCTCCTATCTCAAGCGCGCTGGCGCCGGCGTCGCGGGTGCTCCTGGGGCGGTATTGAGAGGAACAGTCCGCAAGATCGGGACGTTGGATTGGCGACCCCAACAAAAGAGTGCTGCGCGCGATGCTGGATGGATGTAGTTCGGACCCAATCCTTGATGAAGCAGGAGCGAGCGCGCCGCCCCCGTTGCACGCGCTCCATCCGCCGAGGAAGCTGAAAATACGCCGTCTGCGCCCGGTCGGCGGCGGGTTGAAGCGCGCGTTCGACATCGTCGTCGCCAGCGCCGCGCTGATCGTTCTCTCGCCGTTTCTGCTGGTGGTGGCGCTCGCGATCGTGCTGGGGTCGCCTGGCCCCGCGCTCTTCTTACAGCGGCGGGGCGGCGTGTTCGGGCGTCCGTTCTTGATCTACAAATTCCGCACTATGCGCACCGTCGATGACGGCCGCGTCGTGTACCAGGCTGTACAAAACGACCCTCGCCTTACGCGTCTCGGCGCCATGCTCCGCGAACTCTGCATCGACGAGCTGCCGCAGCTCATCAACGTGCTGCGGGGCGAGATGTCGCTCGTTGGCCCGCGCCCGCACGCGGTGGCGCATGACGATCTGTTTGGCCGCATCGATCCGCGTTATCCGCACCGTCGCCGCGCCCGCCCGGGCCTCACGGGCCTTGCGCAAGTCTCCGGTTGCCGTGGTCTGGCCGCAGACGCCGCCAGCGTACGCGCCCGCACCGGCTACGACGCCGAGTACGTCGACACATGGTCGATCTGGCTCGACCTCCGTATTATCTTCAAGACGGTGCTCCTGCTGCTGCGTCTGAAGTCGGACCAGCACACCGCGCCCATCGCTTGGCGCCGTGCGTATTGAGGCGCCGCCCGGCGCGCGGCCGCGCATCGCCTTCATCATCAACTCACTGGCGGGCGGCGGCGCTGAACGCGTCTTCTGCCGGTTGATCGAAGGCTTCGAAGACCGCCTGCGCGAATGCGAGAGCGAGATCGTCCTGCTGGACGACGAGCCGCATGCTTATACGCCGCCGGATTTCGTGCCAATGCGCACGCTTGATGCGGACCGAAGGATGGCGGCCAGCGTGGGCAAGCTTGCCGCGGAGATGCGCCGGTTCAAGCCGCACGCTGCTGTCAGTTTCCTGAACCGCGCCAATTGCGCCAATGTCATCGCCGGCCGCTGGTGCGGGTATCGGACCGTAATCAGCGAACGCGTGGCGACAGCGGACCATTTTGGCGAAGGGCCCGGCGGGCAACTCAAGCGCGCTGTCACGCGGGAACTCTATCGCCGGGCCGACGCCGTGCTGGCGGTCTCGGAAGGCGTGCGGCTCGGTCTGATCGAGCATTGCGGCGTGGCGGCGGAACGGATCGACGTCATCCCCAATCCCGTGGACGTCGCCCGCATCCGCGCACTTGGCGCACAAGATCCGGAGAGATCACTGCCGCAGGCCTTCATCGTCAGCGTCAATCGCCTGATCGCGAATAAGAACGTCGGCCTTCAGTTGGAGGCTCTTCGTCGGAGCGGTCTGCCGCATCACCTCGTGATCCTCGGCGACGGCCCGGATCGTGAATCGCTTCAGGCCCGCGCCGAAGCGCTGGGGATCGCTGACCGCGTGCACTTCGTGGGCTTCTCCGACAATCCGTTCGCGATCGTCGCGCGGGCCGACATGTTCTTATCCACATCGAACGCCGAAGGCTTTCCCAACGCGCTCGCGGAGGCGATGGCGCTGGGCGTCCCGTGCATTTCGACCAATTGCCGCGCCGGACCTGCGGAGATTCTCGCGGACGACCCTTGCCTCCAGGTGTCCGCGATGGATGCCGCGAGGTACGGAATTCTAACCAGAGTGGGCGATGCTAACGCCTGCGCCGCGGCTCTGCGTTTCCTGGCCCAGCCGGAGCAGCGCGCGCGTTATAGCCGCCGCGCCGCCGAACGTGTCGCCGCGTACGAGCCGGACGGCGTTATTGAACGCTATTGGCAGACGATCTCTCGGCTCGCGGCGCCTGGGCCACATGCTGCGGCGCACTGACCGGCGCCTTGACGTTGCGGGGGCGTGCAAGCGCGGCTTTGCGGAAGACGATGAGGTGCTTGCGCGCAATCTCGTCCCAATCGTTCTCGCGCAGGATCGCGCTGGCGCGCTGCGATCGCGAAGCGCTGTAGTCCTCTCGCGCCAGGAGCGCCGTAAGCGCATCGACATCGCCGACGGGAAAATAGAGCTGCGGTTCAAGACCGATCTCCAGGTTGGCCGCTGCATCGCTTAGCGCCACCGGCGCGCCGGCGGCCAATGCTTCAAAGGCGACTAGCGGCGAGCCCTCTAGGGACGAGGGCAGTACAAAGAGTGCGGCATTTTCGTAGAGCAAGCGCAGAGTCGCGGCCTTCTGGAAGCCGGTGAACACAATATCCTTGCTCCGCTGACGCAGCAGCGTGTGACCATAGGCGTCGTCGCCGAGCGCTCCCCCGACGATCACCAGCTTCTTGCCTTTCGGACGCGCGCGCTTGAAGGCGTCGATCAGGTCGTGGAAGCCCTTGGTCGGCTCAAGGCGGCCGACAGCGAGTATGTATCCACCGGGTTTGAGCCGGAATCGCTCGAAAACATCACTATCGGCGCTGCGCGTGAACGGGCGCGGCGGCGCGCCGTTGCGGATGGTCTGCGCCCGCGCGCGGGTGCGAGGATAGCGGCTGCGCAAGGAGCGCGTGATGGTGTCGTTCACACAGACGATCTGGTCCGCGAACCCGGCCAGCAATCGTTCACCGGCGAGCAGCACGCGGCGGCCGACAGGGCCCCATTTCGGCCGCTCGTAGTCAGCGGCGTGATGCGTCGCCACCGTACGAAAGCCAAGCAGACGCGACAGCGGCGCGAACAGGCCGGGTCCCACGCCGTGCAGATGCACGACGTGCGGATGCAGAAAAAGGCGCGCATAAAGCAACGCAAACGGCGTGTGCACGAATGTCTCAAGCCCCTTGCGGCGCGGCGCCCACAGAGTCTGCACCCGCACGCCGTCATAGTCGCCGGTCTGGGCGTATCCGCTGCGGCCCATGACCGTGATTTCAAGGTCTTCGTCCAAGCGCGCAAGACGCGGATAGAGGTTCTGGCAATGCGTTTCGATGCCGCCCATCACGTCGGGAATGCCACGCAAGCCAATCACGCAAATCCGCATCGGAACTCCATCATGCGATGCGTCGCGCAGACCGCTGGAACGCCCGGCGAAACGCGGCGTTGAACGGCATGCGCGACTTCGTTGGTTAACGTAACCGGCGTGGATCGGTTGCAGGCGGCGCTGAAGCGTCGCTGCTAAGGGTGGTGCGATGACGGACGAAGCGCTCTACGTGGAGGACGTCGCGCCGCGCGAGATGGCGCGTCCGCACACGGCGGGCTGCGCGCGCTCATTCCGCGAATTGAAATGGCTCTTATCCGCCGATCTTTATCGCTACGCGGGCCAGGTCGCCGCGAAGGCGTTCTGGCGCCATTTTCTGTTCACGCCCGGCTACAAGTACACGGTGTGGATGCGCGCCTGCGGCTACTTCAGGCTGAAGCGCGGTTGGGCTTTTCCCCTGTACGTCTTCACAAAATGGATGCTGATGCGCTGCCGCTACAAGTACGGCATCGCGATCCCGGAATACACGGTTGTTGGGCCCGGCCTGTTCATCAACCGCTTCGGCGGCGTGATGATCAACGGGGACGCCGTCATTGGCGCCAATTGCAACATCACGCACGGCGCCATGCTCGGCCAATCCAATCGCGGCGCCAACGCGGGCTCGCCAATCCTGGGCGACCGCGTCTTCCTGGCTGCCGGGTGCAAGGTGATCGGCCATGTCCTGATCGGCGACGACGCGGTGGTTGGCGCGAACGCTGTCGTCACCAAGGACGTGCCGCCTAAAGGCGTTGTCGGCGGCATCCCGGCTAAGCTCATCTCGCTTGAGGGCTCGGCTGGCTACGTCAATCGGCTGGCGCCGGAGACGAGGAAGCCCTGAGCCGTCTGCGCGTGAGGCGCTGCTTGGCCACACGCCGCAGCGCGCGCTGCAGCGGCAACGGCGTGAGCGACATCGCGCATAGGGAAAGGTACAGCGCCGGGTCCTCGCGCACATAGAAGCCGCGATAGACTTCCGGCGCTATTCGTTGCTGTCCGAACATCCAGCGCGCGTACTTCTGAATTTCGGAGTTGAAAACCCATTTGAGGAGGCGCCGGCGTTCACCCGTGCTTGCCGCGATCATGGGCATCAGGGTCTCGCACAAGCAATGCCTTTGATTGACGGAGACACGTCGGGTCACTTGGTCGGCTATGTCATTGTAGTATGTCGCACCCACCACGTTCGAGCCGATCGCCTTCGTTTCCGTCATGACCCGCAACCAGGTATCCTTGTCTCCGCCGCGTTTGCAGCGGCCGGCGGGAAACATGCCCGCGCCGATCAAGACGTCGCGCCGTATCGCCGTCGCCGATGTCCACATCGGGCAGCGATTGAGCGCCCGCCAGAGCCGCAGAAACCCGTCCAAGTCGAGCTCTTCCGCCTTGGTCCCGTCCGCAGCGAGCGCGGTCTGCACG